>JAAGZR010000540.1 GCA_024206155.1 Aliivibrio sp. | reverse complement strand
GGATAAGTGGCAAGTATATCATTTTGACCTTTACCGTTTAGCCGATCCTGAAGAGTTAGAATTTATGGGGATCCGTGACTATTTTACTGATGATGCAATTTGTTTAGTTGAATGGCCTGAGAGAGGGGAAGGGTTATTACCTAATCCAGATATTGATATAGATATTCGCTATGATGGTGAAGCTCGTCATGTCGTGATCACGGGTAATAATGAGTATGGATGTAGTTTAATTCAGCGGTTGGATTTGTGTTAATCGGTAAATATTTTCAAGTAATTTGGTATGCAATACTTGCTGTGATGTCAGTGAGTAGCTTTTATGTATCTGCGAATACCTTAGAGGGAATACGAGTGTGGCCGTCGCCAGATGAAACTCGTATTGTTATTGATTTAAATTCAGAGGTGAATTACAGCTACTTCACACTGAGTAGCCCTTATCGTTTGGTTGTTGATCTTAAAAATACCAATTTAAAAGCCAAGCTGCCATTAACGGTCAGTGACAGTAAAGTATTATCAAAAATACGAAAGAGCTCATCGCCATCCAAGGGCACGACGCGTCTGGTTTTTGAATTAAAGCATTCAGTGAAAGCTGAAGTGTTTAAGTTAGCTCCAACACCCGGTGGGCAGTACGGTCATCGTTTGGTAATGGACTTACCTCATTCTTCAAGCAGTGTCTCTAAGCCAACTCAAAGTAAACCAGTAAAACCATCGCAGCCAATCATTAACTCTAATTCCAATCATATTATTGGTAATGGCGAGATTATTATTGCTATTGATGCGGGTCATGGTGGCGAAGACCCTGGCTCTATTGGACCGACGAGAAAGTACGAGAAACACGCGACTCTTGCGATCTCTAAAAAAGTCGTTGCCCAGATAAATGCTCAGCCAGGTATGCGAGCTATCATGACGCGCAGTGGTGATTACTTTGTTAACTTAAACAAACGTACGGACATTGCTCGTAAAAACAAATCTCATCTATTGGTTTCTATTCACGCAGATAGCTTCCGTTCTCCACAACCAAGAGGTGGCTCTGTTTTTGTGTTAAATACACGTCGTGCAAACACTGAGATTGGTCGTTGGGTAGAGAAGCATGAGAAACAGTCTGAATTATTAGGTGGCGCAGGTGATGTGCTAGCAAAGAACAGTAATGACCGAAACGTGAGTCAAACACTATTAGACTTACAATTTAGTCACTCTCAAAAAGAGGGCTATAAGCTCGCAACGAACGTTCTTTCTGAAATGGGAAAAGTGATCAAACTTCATAAGAAAGATCCTGTTAATGCCAGTCTTGCGGTACTAAAGTCACCAGATATTCCTTCTATTTTGATTGAAACTGGCTTTATTTCGAATCCGACAGAAGAGAAGCAACTGTTCCAGCGTGGCCATCAAGATAAGATAGCTCGCGCGATTTCTAAAGCGATTGTAAGCTACCTTAATGCTAACCCTCCGCAAGGGACATTACTGGCTGCACAAGGCCAGCAAAAGAAGCATAAAGTGCGCTCTGGTGAATCACTCTCTGTTATTGCTAAGAAATACGGTACTACTGCAACCAAGTTAAAAAGTGTGAATAACTTGAAGAGTACGAGTTTAGCTGTTGGCCAAGTGCTTATTATTCCAACAAATAAACCTGTGTATGTTGCT
>JAAGZR010000539.1 GCA_024206155.1 Aliivibrio sp. | reverse complement strand
TAGCCATGGTCCAACGTATTGGAAGCGTTATCCTGAGAATATGGCAGTATTTACCCCTGCATGTAATCGTAGCGATATTGAAAATTGCAGTGATGAAGAAATCATTAATGTATACGACAATACCTTAGTATATACCGATTACGTAATAGCGAAAACAATCGAGAAACTAAAAAGCTATTCTGATAAATACAATGTTGTGATGCTATACATATCAGACCATGGGGAATCGTTAGGCGAAAATGGATTATATCTTCATGGTGCACCTTACATGATCGCGCCCAAAGAACAAACTCATGTGCCTTTCTATATATGGATGAGTGATGATTATGCAAACCAAAAAAGCATAAATAAAGCCAGCGTTATCAGCAAAGCTGCAGTTGGTGTTTATTCTCATGATAACTTGTTCCATACCTTACTGGGCTTATATGGTGTGAAGACTAATGCGAAAAACAATAGTTTAGATATTATGGTGAATTAATTACTTTTTAGTTCATCACATTAAGAAATGGGTTAATCATGGGAATGGTTAGCCCATTTTTGTTACTATCAAAAAATAAAATAATAAAGTGGTACTGAATAATGAAAATATTGTTAATAGAAGACTCTGAATACTTACGTCGTAGCTTAGAGGTGGGGCTGAGTAACCTTGGTTTTACCATTGATGAAACAGGAGATGGCTCAAAAGGGCTTTCGATGGCAATTATCAATAAGTATGACTTTATTATCTTAGATTTAATGCTTCCTAATGTCGATGGTATCACTCTTCTTAAAAGTATTCGCAAAATGGGTAATGATGTAAAAGTGATTATCTTATCAGCCAAATCACAGCCTGAAGATCGTGTTGAAGGTTTAATATCAGGTGCTGATGATTATTTAGTTAAGCCGTTTTCGTTTGATGAACTGCATGCCCGCATTTTAACTATAGCTCGTCGAGGTGGAGTAAACCATAATGACGACTACATAGAAGTTGAAGGATTTACGCTTTATTTAGAAAAGAAACAGCTTGAATTCTTAGGTCAATTGATTGAACTAACAAAAAATGAATACAAAATTGTCGAGTGTATGTTTCGTTCTCACAATCAGATTATGACGATAGAAAATATCAGCGACTATGTAATTGGTTCATTTGATTCTGTCTCGAAAAACACCATAGAATCACATTTATCCTCTATTCGAAAAAAAGCAAAAGCCGTTGACGGCGAATTGCCGATAAGAAATAAACGAGGCTTTGGTTACTACGTGGAAAAACGGTCATGTATTCAATAAAAGATCGGTTAGTTAATGCGTTAACTGTGTTGATTGGCATCATTTTATTAGTGGTCTTTTTATCTTTAGATTTTATTCTCGGTGCTTGGGTTGATCTGCAATTTGAGGATGTATTAGTAGAAAAATCAAACTACTTTAAGTCTTTAGTTGAAGTAGAAAGCGATGGTATTGAGTTTGTGTACCATAAAGGCTTTATGCCGCAATTTGAACGCAAAGAAGAGGCTCAATACTTTCAAATTTGGTTAGGTGAGAGCACTTTTGCAAAGTCGCAATCACTTAGCTACTTTGATGATGTTGACCTTAATTATCAAGATATGCCTAATCACGAGAGCCGTATTTTTGATATAAAACTTCCTGATGGAACGATGGGAAAGGCAATTTCTTCTCGGTTTCAGCCACAATTATCATCAGATGTAGATCCTAAAGGCGTGACTTATATTGAAACTATGTATTTAACCTTAGCGATATCAAATCAACGAGTGAGTAATATTTTATTGATGGCTGATTTGTCACTTATTTTTGTTTTTATTACCGCTATCTTTGGTATTCGGATGGTTGTGATAAAAGTGGTGGATAGAGAATTAGATTCATTGTATTTGCTCAATAAAGAGATTTCAGAGCTTGATGAAAATGCGAAGAAGATAAAACAGAACCCGAAAGAAAGTAAAGAAATAGCCCCTATTCGTAAAGAGCTCAATCGTTATATTGAATTGAATATTCAGGGTATGACGAATGAGAAACGTCTTTCTTCCGATATTGCCCATGAGTTAAAAACACCAATAGCAGAACTCATTAGTTTGAGTGAAATGAACATTCGATTCCCTGAGGATATTCGTATTTCGGCAACCTATAAAGAAGATGTGTTATCGATTGCGAATAATATGAAGACCATCGTCAATCAATTAATGGCATTGGGTCAAAGTGCATCAGGGAATTACGGAATTGAAAAGAAAGATCTGGATGTTCGACTATTGATTGAGAAGATTTGTGCAGAATTGCAGTTTAAGCATCCAATGATGGGAGAGAGGGTTGCTTTCTCTTCATCATTAGCCTCTCCAATGAGTCATGTTGATTATTTTAGCTTAGAAACAGTCGTTAAAAATTTATTTGATAACGCACTGTTTTATAGCGTAAAAGATTCCATTGTGTCTGCGAGTATTGAAGAAAATGGCGATGGAAGTATTGTGATTAAGATAAAAAATACGTCTTCTTATCCATTAACTCAAGGTGATCTCAATAACATATTCAAACCGTTATATCAGGTAGATAAATCAAGAACACACACAGATAGGCATGGGTTGGGCTTAGCTATCGTAAAAAATATAGCTCAATTAAATGGTTATGATTTATCGGTTGATTATCAAGAAAATAAGGAGATTACATTTACTGTTGTGATACCGAATAAATCATGACTGTTGAGATAGTAGTGCTGCTGCCTTTTCTTTACTAAAAATAGTCATAAGTAAGCATCAAAGTCATCAGGCAGAAAGAAACCATTGATGTTTGTGATTATTAAATATAACTACAAAGCTCTGAATAATCATAATTAATACACTATAATCGGGACAAATATAATAAAAATACTCTTTAATGGATAAAGGAAAAACAGATGAAAAAGTGGTTGTTATTGCTCAATAGCCTAATACTTTCTTTTAGCGTTCATGCTGCAGATACATGGAAAGAGATAGAACAAAAAGCCAAAGGACAAACGGTTTACTTTCACGCGTGGGGAGGAAGCCAAGAGATAAACAATTATCTTCGCTGGGCAGATAAAGAGCTACAGCGTACTTATGGTGTTACATTAAAACACGTAAAAGTGGGTGATATTGCAGAAAGTACGTCACGTTTATTAGCTGAAAAAACCGCAGGGAAAAATGACGGTGGCAGTGTCGATATGGTTTGGATTAATGGTGAAAACTTTAAATCCATGAAGAATAACCAACTGCTGTTTGGCCCATTTGTTGAGGGATTACCAAGTTGGGAGTATGTGAATAAAACCTTGCCAGTAGATAGTGATTTTTCTGAACCGACCTTGGGACTCGAGGCTCCATGGGGTGTTGGACAACTTGTGTTTATTCATGACAAACAAACATTAAGTAATCCGCCACAATCTTTTGCTGAACTACTGAGCTACAGCAAGGCCTTTCCAAATCGAATTACTTATCCTAAGCCACCAGAATTCCACGGTACGAGTTTCTTAAAAGCGTTATTAATCGAGTTAACCAACAATAATCCTCAGTTAATGAAGCCAGTAGACCAAGCAAACTTTGCCGAGATCACTCAGCCATTATGGATCTATTTGGATGAGTTGCATCAAACTGCGTGGCGTAAAGGGAAGCAGTTTCCATCAGGTACAGCACAATCTCTGCAGCTATTAGATGACGGTCAAATTGATCTTGCGATTACTTTTAACCCAAATGAAGTGTTTTCAGCACAAGCAAGTGGCAAGCTAGCCGACACCACAGAAGCTTATGCTATGGAAGCCGGTGCGTTATCAAATATTCACTTTCTCGCTATTCCTTGGAATGCATCAGCAAAAGAGGGCGCTCAAGTCGCAATTAACTTTTTACTGAGTCCTGAAGCTCAGTCTCGTAAAGGTGATTTAAGTGTATGGGGTGATCCATCGGTACTGTCGTCACAGTATTTAACAGGCTCAGCGAGGAATACAAAGCTATTTAAATCATTAGCGGAACCACACCCAAGTTGGCAGGTAGCGTTAGAGAAAGAGTGGCTAGTTCGCTACGGAAAGTAAATATCGTATAAACTACTCTAAAATGCTCGCTTTGAATCTATATGGTTTAGTTCGAGCACTTTTTGTTTTTATTGTACAGCAGGAGTTTCGGGAGCACATATTAACCCAGCTGTGAGAATTACTGTTGCAGCTTTCTGCTCGGCGGCATTGGTCTATGCTTTATATAGTAACTTGTTTGCAGATTATGAAATTTCGAATGGTTTTTTACGAAGCAGTGAAGCAGCATTATCTAGCGCGGGCATCTTTTCAACTTATCCACATCCTTCTTTGTCGATGTTAGGCGCGTGTGCTGTTGAGTTTGTAATTACTGCTGTTCTTATGTTTGGAATACTATCTTTAGGTGATGAGCATAATGGCGCGTCTCGTGGTGCAATGAACCCCGGGCGTGATTTTGGTCCAAAGCTATTTGCTTATTTAGCGGGTTGGGATTAGGCCCTAGCAGGAGCAAAAAATTCCATACTTTATCGTTCCAATTTTAGCGCCAATTGCTGGTGCATATTCCGGTGGCTGGGCTTACCCAGAAATAATTGGTGCTTATGTGCTAAAAGCAGGTCATGGTTATACTATTCCGAATCAATGTGAATCAGAAGAAACCAAAAAGGCTGAAGCATAATAAATGGTCAACTAACAAATGTGGCCCTACGAGCTAATACATTACAACTAATACATAAAAGGATTCCATCATGACTGAGCAAAAATACATTGTTGCACTTGACCAAGGAACTACCAGCTCTCGTGCCGTCATTCTTGACCACGATGCGAATATTGTCAGTGTTTCTCAGCGTGAATTTACTCAGATTTATCCTCAAGCAGGATGGGTTGAGCATGATCCACTAGAAGTCTACGCAACACAAAGTTCGTCGCTAGTTGAAACCTTAGCGAAAGCGGGTATTCGCAGTGACCAAATAGCTGCAATTGGCATTACTAATCAACGTGAAACAACGATTGTTTGGAATAAAGAAACGGGTAAACCTGTTTATAACGCGATTGTTTGGCAATGTCGTCGCACAGCTGATACGTGTGAAAAACTGAAAGAAGCAGGTCTTGAAGAATACATTCGTGAAAATACAGGTTTAGTTGTTGACCCATATTTCTCAGGTACAAAAATTAAGTGGATTCTTGATAATGTTGAAGGCGCTCGTGAAGACGCAGAAGCGGGTAAATTATTGTTTGGTACTGTTGATACATGGCTTGTGTGGAAAATGACGCAAGGACATCTTCATGTTACCGATTACACCAATGCTTCTCGTACCATGGTATTCAATATCAATACGCTGCAATGGGATGAAAAACTGCTGAAAGAGCTAGATATTCCACTTTCAATGATGCCTGAAGTGAAATCATCATCAGAAGTGTATGGTGAAACAAACATTGGTGGTAAAGGCGGTACACGTATTCCAATTGCAGGTATTGCAGGAGACCAACAAGCCGCACTTTATGGTCAAATGTGCGTGGAGCAAGGCCAAGCGAAAAATACCTATGGCACAGGTTGCTTCTTATTGATGAATACAGGCAAAGAGAAAGTAACGTCTCGCAATGGCCTATTAACAACACTAGCATGTGGCCCACGCGGTGAAGCCTCTTACGCACTTGAAGGTGCTGTTTTTATGGGCGGAGCATCAATTCAATGGCTGCGTGATGAAATGAAACTGCTGGCAGACGCAAAAGATTCAGAATACTTTGCAACTAAAGTGGACTCATCAAATGGTGTGTATGTGGTTCCAGCCTTTACGGGACTTGGGGCACCATATTGGGATGCGTATGCGCGTGGTACGATTGTTGGCCTTACACGCGGTTGTGGCTCAAACCATATTATTCGTGCAACATTAGAGAGTATTGCTTACCAAACTCGCGATGTAATTGATGCTATGCAAGCGGATTCAGGCATTAAGTTATCAGCACTTCGTGTCGATGGTGGTGCGGTTGCCAATAACTTCTTAATGCAATTCCAATCGGATGTATTAGATGTTGCAGTTCAACGTCCACAAGTTACAGAAGTAACGGCGTTAGGGGCAGCTTATCTTGCTGGCTTAGCAGTTGGTTTCTGGGGTAGCCTTGATGAGTTGGCAGATAAAGCCGTCATTGATCGCTCTTTTGAACCTCATCATGATGAAGAGAAGCGTAACCAACGTTACCGTGGTTGGAAACGCGCAGTAAAATGTGCGCAAGCATGGTCAGAGTTACATAATGAAGAGTAACTAACCGAATTTGATTATTAATTAAACAAAATGAGCGCATTTAGTGTGCTACTTTTTCTTTTCCGAACTTTGTTTGATATATATCACGCATATTTACATCAAAAGCTAGCACTATTTATTCCTTCTTTAGTACACTAATTCGAGTTGAAAATATAAGTCATTGATTGATCGAAATTAGGAGAGTAATTCGTGAAGCAATTATCAAGACATCAAGAAATAGTAAACCTTGTACAACAACATGGATATGTCAGTACTGAGGATTTAGTCGAACAGTTTAAAGTAAGTCCGCAAACCATTCGTCGTGATTTAAATGAATTGGCTGACGAGAACAAAATTCGCCGTCATCATGGCGGAGCTACCATTCCACTAAGCTCGGTAAATACAGCATATACAACACGTAAAGTGATGCAGTTAAACGAGAAAGATACGATTGCAGAAGCACTTGCGAAGCATATTCCAGATGGTGCAACCTTGTTTATTGATATTGGCACAACGCCTGAATCAGTAGCAAAAGCATTGGTAAAAAATCATAAAGATTTACGAGTAGTAACCAATAACATCAATGTCGCTATGATATTGATGGCGAACCCTGATTTTAAAGTGATCCTTGCTGGCGGTGAAGTTCGTAATCGTGATGGCGGAATTGTTGGCGAAGCTACATTAGATTTTATTAAGCAGTTTCGTTTAGACTTTGGGATCTTGGGGATCAGTGGTATTGATTACGATGGCTCATTACTCGATTTTGATTATCATGAAGTTCGTGTGAAAAAAGCCATTATTGAAAATAGCCGCAGCGTATACCTTGCGGTTGACCATACAAAATTTGGTCGTAATGCAATGGTGAACCTAGGTAATATTAGTGAATTGCAAATGATCATTACCGATCAAGAGCCACCAGAAGAGATCGTGGCTATTTTAAAAGATAATGAAATTCCTTATGAAGTAATTTCTAAGTAACTCTCATTGCTTATTAACCTCAATTCGGAATAATTTAAGCCATTCAATACTGCTTATTTATCAAATAAATACATTAAAATCAAAGAATTAGGCAAGGTATTGATTTGTGGTTTTGCCTTGTTATGCATCTAAATTAGCAGCACTGACTTATTGTTTTAAAGTAAGTATATGAAAATATAAAACTCGTCGACTTCATCCCAAGTTGAGGTTAAGAAATAAAAATCCCTGTTCTTGATTAAGATCAGGGATTTTTTGTATCTGCATCACAGTAAATGTTCGGAAAGGAAAATAAAAAGTGACTCAAAGCGAGAGTTAAGCTATCGTAATTAATGTTCGTTCGCTCATTTGAGCCTTTAAGGTCACTACTATGAATAATGAAAACCAAACACACACAACCTGCGCTGTTTTAGATTTAATTGTAGTTGGTGGTGGTATTAACGGGGCTGGCGTTGCTGCTGATGCAGCTGGTCGAGGATTAACCGTTGGTCTATACGAAGCGTTTGATTTTGCTTCAGCAACCTCTTCAGCAAGCTCAAAGTTAATTCACGGTGGTTTACGTTACTTAGAGCATTATGAGTTTCGTTTAGTTTCTGAAGCGCTTGCTGAGCGGGAAGTGCTATTAGCTAAGGCCCCACATATTGCCAAACCAATGCGTTTTCGTTTACCTCATCGTCCATTTTTACGTCCTGCATGGATGATCCGTGCAGGTCTTTTCCTTTACGATAATTTAGGTAAACGAACTACACTTCCTGCAAGCCATTCAATTGACTTAGCTAGCTCTGGCTTACTTAAACCTGAAATGAAAAAAGGATTCGAATATTCAGACTGTTGGGTTGATGATGCGCGTTTAGTGATCCTAAATGCAATAGCTGCAGAGAAAAATGGCGCAGAAGTGAAAAACTACTGCCGTGTTGAGAAAGCCGCTCGTATTGATGATATTTGGCATGTCACTATTTTTGATGAGCAAACAAACACGCGTTTTGAGCGTAAAGCCAAAGCGCTTGTTAATGCAGGTGGTCCATGGGTTAAACAATTCTTTGATGACAGTTTAGAAGAAGAATCGCCTCGTAATATTCGTTTGGTTAAAGGCTCCCATATTGTGGTGCCTAGAATACATAATGAAAAGCAAGCGTATATTCTACAAAATAAAGATAATCGAATTGTATTTGTTATTCCTTATATGGAAGACTTTTCAATCATTGGAACTACAGATGTTGAATATAAAGGCGACCCAAGAAAAGTTGAGATTTCAGAAAAAGAAGTCGTTTATTTAATTGATGTTGTAAATCAGCACTTTGTTGATCAAATAATACGTGATGATGTTGTTTGGACTTACAGTGGTGTGCGTCCATTGTGTGATGATGAGTCTGATTCACCTCAAGCGATTACTCGTGATTATACTCTGGAATTAAAACAAGAATTAGATCAAGCACCACTGTTGTCTATTTTTGGTGGGAAGCTTACGACGTATAGAAAGTTGGGTGAAACAGCAATGAAGATGCTAAACCCATACTTTTCTAAAATGGGAGAACCATGGACAAGAAATGTGGCGTTACCGGGCGGTGATTTTGATTACCCACGTTCGCAATTAGTAAGTAATATTTGCAGTCAATACCCATGGTTATCAGAGAAAACAGCCACTCGTTATGTAAATCAATTTGGAACACTGGTTTGGACATTATTAGAAAATGTAACTTCAGAAGCAGATATGGGCCGAGTATTTTCTGAAGGTGTGTACCAAGCAGAAATCGACTACTTAATGCAGTATGAGTTTTCTCAAAAAGCCGAAGATGTATTGTGGCGTCGAACCAAGTTAGGGTTGTATTTAACTCAAGACCAGCAAGATGCAGTAGCTCAATATATGAATGAGAAATTAGGAACAAAGAAGGGAGTTAAACTTGCGCAAGTGAGTTAATGTTAAATTTAAATCTTTTGATTAAACCTGAAGTATGCTTAAGGCTTTTTTTTGATTTTGTAGAAATACTTGGATTAATCATCTATAAGAGTACTATCTTAAAGTCATATTAATGGGATCGTAAAATGAAAATTAAACTTCTTTCAGTGCTTATTGCGTCTTGTGTCGCGTATTCAGCGAGTGCCTGTACGGGTATTTCGCTTTCAACGGTTAATCATGAATATATTCAAGCTCGAACGATCGAGTGGGGTCAAAATGATCTGAACAGTAAATTAATTGTATCCCCTCGTGATTATTCATACGCATCTACCATGCCAGATCAAAAGAAAGGGTTAAAGTGGGATTCTAAGTACGGATTTGTTGGTATCTCGGTCAGCGATGATCGTTTTATTGCTGACGGTGTTAATGAGGAAGGATTAACTGCTGGCCTATTTTATTTTAAAAATTATGGGTCGTTAGAGAAATACAATCCAAATGATACTAAGACAACGATTACTGATATGGACTTTAACCGTTGGATGTTATCGCAGTTTAAAACAGTAGCTGAAGTCGAACAAGCGATTAAGCATATAAAGATAGTGCCAGTTTATATTGATGCTAAAGGAGTGCCATCACCAACAGCACACTGGCGCGTAGCTGATAAGCTAGGTAATAACATTGTTATTGAAATCATGAATAATGGTGAAATTAACATTCATAAAAATGTGGCTAAAGTGCTGACAAATACGCCAGATTATCAATGGCAGGTAACTAATTTAAATAATTATATTCATTTAACTCCAGGTGTAAGCCCAGGGCAAAAGATCAACGATGTAGATGCTTTCTCTTTTGGTGTTGGTTCTAGCTTTTTAGGGTTGCCGGGTGATATTACACCACCTTCAAGATTTGTGCGTGCTGCCTTTTATGTAAATTCAGCGCCTGTAATGAAGGAAGGAACTGATGCGGTATCTCAAGCATTCCATATTTTAAATAATTTTGATATTCCGATTGGAAGTGAGTTTAATGATAAGGCACATATTCCAGATTTACCAAGCGCAACGCAATGGACCTCTGTCGTAGACCAAACAAATGGATTGTTATTTTATAAAACCATGCGTGATAGTACGATAAAAAAGGTGGATTTAAATAAGATCAACTTTACTGGAAAAGTAGAAGAAAAGCGGTTGTTAGATTCAGGAACATTCCATGTTCAAGATGTGACTCCAAATATATAGAGATAACTCTTTAATCAAGCTTCACTATGAGGCTTGATTATTAATGACTTTTTTACGTTTTCTTTTATTGATGTACATCTTTTTATCGGCACTATCTAAGGCAAGTTGGATATCCATGTCTAATGGAGCTATACCAAAAGAATAAGATAAATAGATTTCTCTCTGTTGAAAATGATGTTCAAGATTGGTTCGGATCATTCTCATTTTAGTTTGAATATCTTGAATTAAATGAGAGTCAAAACACAGTACAAACTCATCCCCACCAAAACGAATAAGAAGATCTTCTTTTTTTAAGTTTTGATTGATAAATCGTGCGGCTTCCTTAAGTTGTTGATCTCCAAATTGATGCCCGTATTGGTCATTAATATTCTTAAACCCATCTAAATCAATAAATACCATGGTGTTATAGGCATTTACATCAATATGATTAAGTTTAGCTTTAGTAAAGCATCCTGTTAATTGATCAATCGGCGATTGTACATCCTGGTTATCTTCATAAACAAATATCATGACAAAGGTTTTATCAAAATACTTTATTTTTTGGCGATAAGTATGGAAATGCGTTGTTGTTGAATCGACCTCTACCGTCTCATTCGACATTAATATATCAGACTCATTATTGAGTAACTGTTGATCAAGTTGCAGACAAGTTTGATAGTCAGGGAATCGCTGTAATACTTCAGGTACAGACATTCCAACTAAATCGCAACCAAGATAATCAGTGTGCTTCTTATTATTGTATATTGCTACACCGTGTTCATCTCTTAGAATAAAAAGGCAATTACAGTGCTTCATTAGATTGGTTGTAAATAGAATCGAAGGACTTTTTATACCATCGAGTAGTTCTTGATATTTTGTATTCAGGGCCTGTAAATTGAAATTGTTGTAGTCGATACCTAATAAGTTAAATGGGTCCTGTGGCTTTAGTGCTTCTAACGCTTGATTTAATTGGGTATTATCTTTTGCTACATTGATATTATAAATGAAGCGATCAATGGGTGGCATTGAGTCATTTAATTGATTATCAATAGTAGGAGCATGTAATTTAAGTTTTTGATCTAACTCAGAAAGCGAGATAGGGTAAGACAGGTAATACCCTTGAGATATTACTGACCCTAAAGATTGAATTAAATTTAACTGATTAACATTTTCAATTCCCTTAATAACGACGTTATTACCTAAAAATTTATTTAACT
>JAAGZR010000538.1 GCA_024206155.1 Aliivibrio sp. | reverse complement strand
TTTTAGTGTAGGGCGTTCGCTGTACGGCCACAGGTCAGAGGTTGACCAAATCCTGATTACAAATGCACATTTAATGAGCTCTTTGTAAGTGGCGCTGAGTGTAACAAAGCATAAAAAGTGAACCGTGAGAAAGATCTCACATTGATAGCTTTATTAATTTTATTATCGTTGTTCCTAATGAATTACGATATGGATCACACAAATATCTTGTAAAAACAGGATGTTGATGTTTAAAACGGTGATGTTCGATGACGACAATCGCAGCTCCAAATCAATTGAATGCAATGACGTTTCCTTTGTATGGGACACGTTTAATTGAAGCTTCAGCCGGTACTGGTAAAACATTTACCATTGCCAGTTTGTATTTACGTTTATTACTGGGACATGGTGAGGAAAATAGCCGTCATAGTGAAGAATTAACCGTAGATAGAATATTGGTAGTAACTTTTACAGAAGCGGCAACTGCTGAGTTGAGAGAGCGTATCCGAGCAAAAATACATGATGCTCGTTTAGCGTTTGCTCGTGCTGTGCATAACAATGATTATAAGAGTGGTGATCCCGTTATTGACCCGTTATTAGCGGCTATTTCTGATCATAAATCGGCAGCACATATATTATTGAATGCTGAACGAAGCATGGATGAAGCCTCTATCTTCACCATTCATGGTTTTTGTCAGCGTATGCTAACCCAAAATGCTTTTGAGTCGGGTGCGCAGTTTGAGAGTGAATTTGTTACCGACCAAGCGAAATTAATGCATCAAGTGGCTGCGGATTTTTGGCGTCGCAGTTTTTATCATCTACCAAAAATGGTGGCTGAAAGTGTGTATGATTGTTGGTCAAGCCCATCGGCATTATTAGGTGATATGGGTAATAGTCTTACTGGTGTCCCAAAGCATTTAACCGTAGAGCCGTTAGAAAATTCATTGGAAGAGTTTTGTCAGCAAGGCATTGCTCGTATTGATGAATTAAAAAAACAGTGGTCAGAACATTGCGCCGATTTTGAAGCGTTAATTGCAGGTTCTGGTGTTGATAAACGCAGTTACACCAAAAAGAATTTACCAAATTGGCTAGAGCAAGTGTCATCGTGGGCCAATAACCCAACCACCTCATTGCAAGTACACGATAAGCTAGAAAAGTTTTCTCAAGAATTATTAATTGAAAAAACCAAAAAAGGCGAAGCGCCAGAACATGCCGTATTTAAACTTATTGATGGTTTTCTAGCTCAGCCATTAGAGATTAAACAGCCACTACTATCATTAGCGATTTATCAATGTCGTAAAACGTTACAACAAGCGAAAGAGCAAAAGAACTGGTTATCGTTTGATGATTTGCTTACTCAATTATCTCAAGCGACAGAAAATCAAGAGAACGCCTTATTGCTAGAAAAGATCCGTGAGCAATATCCTGTGGCGTTGATCGATGAATTCCAAGATACCGATCCGCTGCAATATTCGATTTTTAGTACGCTTTATCAAGATCAGCCACAGTGTGGTTTATTTATGATTGGTGATCCAAAACAAGCGATTTATGCTTTCCGTGGTGCGGATATTTTTACCTATATTCAAGCTCGTCGCCAAGTCGCAGATCATTACACCTTGGATACTAACTGGCGCTCAACCGCAGATATGGTGTCGTCAGTAAACCGTATTTTTGAACATGGCAAACAGCCCTTTTTGTACGATGACGATATTCCATTTTATCCGGTTAAATATAACCCTGTTAATGCCGAGCAAAAATCATGGGCGTTAGAGAATCAAACTCAGCCAGCCATGACCTTTTGGTTGCAAGAGAGTAAAGATGGCTATCCAGTAAATAAAACCAGTTATCAGCGTGTGATGGCGGAATCAACCGCGGCACAAATTCAAACTATTCTGACTGGGGCGCAACAAGGCTCTGCGTATTTACAAAACGGTGAGAAAAAACAAGCTATAGAAGCTGGTGATATTGCAGTTTTGGTTCGTACTGGTAAAGAAGGTAAATTGGTTCGTGAAGCCTTATCAAAACAAGGCATCGCCAGTGTCTATTTATCTAACCGTGATAGCGTATTTTCTTCTCCATTAGCTAAAGATGTATTGCGTTTATTGCAAGCGGCCATGACGCCGACAGAAGCAAGGGCGGTTCGTTCAGCATTAGCATCTTCATTATTTGCTTATACTGCCGATCAATTGCATCAGTTTAATGTCGATGAAATGCAGTGGGAGCAAGCGGTTAATAAGTTTCGCGCCTATCGTAAGCATTGGTTACAGCGCGGTATCATGCCGATGTTGCATCAAATCATTACCCAGGAAGGTATTTCAGAGCGTTTATTAGCTGAAAATGGCGGTGAACGTCAACTGACTGATTTATTACATATCGGCGAATTACTGCAACATACCAGTCAAACCTTAGACAGTGATTATGGTTTATTACGTTGGTTATCTGACTCTATTTCAGAGCCTAATGGTGATTCAGAAGAGCAGACGGTACGTTTAGAATCAGAGCGTAACTTGGTGCAAATTGTCACGATCCATAAATCCAAAGGGTTGGAATATGACTTAGTCTTTTTACCGTTTGTTTGCTCATATCGTGCGATAGACAAAAAAGGTGAAGTCAGTTTTTATGATGAAGCCAACCGTTACTCGGTGCTGGATTTATTAAAAGAAGACGATTCCGTTGAGAAGGCAGAGAAAGAGCGTTTAGCTGAAGATTTACGTTTGATTTATGTGGCGCTGACTCGTGCGGTTTATGCCTGTTATATCGGCATGGCACCTATCACCAAAGGTATTTCGAAAAAGCCACCAACAGGTGTTCATCTATCGGGCTTAGGTTATCTAATTCAACAGGCGGATGAATGTAATGTTGAAGAGCTACAAGCGTGTCTTGAAAAGCTAATTGCAGGCAATTCTCCTATGGTGATCCAATCACCTCAAACGGTAACCGACGAGTTATACCAAGAAGTGAAAGATGATCACATTGAACTGCATGCTAATAAGTTAAGTGAACCTGTCAAAAGTAATTGGTGGATGACCAGTTATTCTGGATTAGTAAAGCAAGGCAATCACCATAATGATGCTTCATTAGAGCTTATTAATTTAGATATCGATTCAGCAGAAGATAAAGACGACAAAGAGTTAGATTTAGAGCCAGAGCGAACCATCTTTACTTTCCCTCGTGGAGCGAGAGCGGGTACGTTTTTGCATTCATTGTTTGAAGAGGTTGAATTTACTCAGCCAATTAACAGTGAAGACAATACGCAAATCATCATTAAGCTACTAGAGAAAGAAAATTACGATGTTGAATGGCTAGAGGTCGTTCAAAGCATGATGCAGCGAGTGTTAGATTGCCCGTTGGATGGCCAAGATTTATGTTTATCAAGTAAAGCCCCAACTCAACGCTTAGTCGAAATGGAGTTTTTACTTCCTATTAAATTACTGAACTCAAGTTTAGTAAATAAAACTATAGCGAAGCATGATGAAGTATCAGCACGAGCAGGAGAACTTGGCTTCTCTACCGTTAGCGGCATGCTTAAAGGTTTTATCGATTTAGTGTTTGAGCATGAAGGTAAATATTACGTTCTCGATTGGAAATCAAATCATCTAGGGGACTCTCCAGAATGTTATGGTGGAGAAGCCTTAGTTGAGGCAATGCGAGATCACCGTTATGACTTCCAATACCAGTTATATGCTTTAGCGCTTCATCGATTCTTAAAAAGCCGCATTGCCGATTATAATTACGACACGCATTTTGGTGGTGCGTATTATATTTTCTTGCGTGGTGTTGAAGAGACACATGAAGGGCATGATGCAAATTCTAACGGTGTATTTTATTCAAAACCGAGCAAAGCTTTGTTAGAAGAGTTAGAGAAATTGGTAGATGGAGAAACAGTCGATGCTTAAGCAATTACAACACTTAATGGCTCATGGTGTACTTCGCCCATTGGATCTTCAATTTGCTAAATTTATCGCTCAACAAGAAAAAAATAGCGATAAAAATCTCATCATGCTGTTGTCTGCGATTACAAGTCATGAGTTAGGAAAAGGTCACGTCTGTATTGATATTGAGCAGATAGAACAGGGCGATCTTTTTACTCTCCCAGCAAAGTATCGTGATGCGCTATTGGAATTAGTTCCAGAAAAAAGTAGCTGGATTTCTGAATTAATCAATGCTTCTACAGTATCAAATGGTACAGAGGCCAAACCTTTAGCTTTTGATTGTACTCGCTTGTATTTACAACGCTACTGGGCGTTTGAGCAACGTGTGTCTAATCGTATTACTAAAGCAGCGCAAAGTGTTGCAGTAAACCCTCAGCTATCGAATACCTTGGATGAGTTGTTTGCCCGTCAGTATCATTTTTTATTTTCAGCATTGAAAAAGTTAGAGAATAACAATCAAGTTTCTCGCCAACAATTAGTGTGCGATATGCTTGATGTTGTTCAATCAGATGATCTTAATTGGCAGGCGATTGATACGGTGTTATTAGCCGCGACCAAATCTTCAGAATTAGAAACGTTAAATCAATTAATTCTAAATAATCACTGTGTTAATTGGCAAAAAGTTGCAGCTGCGGTAGCACTAACTCGTCGGTTTTCAGTGATCTCTGGTGGCCCTGGTACAGGTAAAACAACCACTGTAACCAAGCTTTTGGCCTCCTTAGTGACGCAAGCTCAGCAGGATAATAAAAACATAGCGATAAAGTTGGTTGCTCCTACGGGTAAAGCGGCAGCGCGTTTGACTGAATCCATTGGCCAAGCAGTACAATCGATAGGATTAGCACCTGAAGTAAAAGAGGCTATCCCAACCGATGCGAGTACTTTGCATCGATTGCTCGGCTATATTCCCAATCAAGTGGATTTTCGTCATAACAAATCCAACCCGTTACATCTTGATGTATTGGTGGTGGATGAAGCGTCTATGGTCGATTTGCCTATGATGGCCCGACTACTCGATGCCGTACCAGAGCATGCTCGTGTTATTTTGTTGGGCGATAAAGATCAGCTAGCTTCGGTTGAAGCGGGAGCGGTGTTAGGTGATATCTGTCAGTTTACCAAAATGGGTTACAGCCAGAATCAAGCGCAGCAATTATCTCAATTAACAGGCTTTAATCTACCTGCACAATCACATAATAACGCCGTTGCAGATAGCTTATGCATGCTGCAAAAGAGTTACCGTTTTGATGCGCGTTCAGGTATCGGGCAACTCGCCAAAGCCATTAATGAAGGCAGTAAATTTAAAGTAGAAGCTGTATGGACCAAAGGGTTCTCAGACATTCGTTTTCATGATCTAAGTAATGATAGCTATAACGCAATGATTACCATGATGGTGAATGGTTACCGCAGTTATTTAGGTCATATTCACGCAGGTGATAAACCAGACTTTGCATTAAAAGCCTTTAACCAAATTCAATTATTATGTGCGATGCGAGAAGGGGATTTCGGCGTTGTTGGTTTAAATCAACGTATTGAAAAAGCGTTGAAAAAATCCGATTTAATTCCTCATGGTGATGAGATTTGGTATTCAGGTCGTCCTGTTATGGTGACACAAAATGATTATGGCGTAGGTCTTTATAATGGTGATATTGGTATTGCGATGCCAGATCCTATTGATCAGCGTTTACGTGTTTATTTTGATATGCCAGATGGCTCGATTCGTGGGGTATTACCTAGCCAATTACCAGAGCATGAAACCGTGTATGCAATGACTATTCATAAATCTCAGGGCTCTGAATTTGAACATACCGTCTTGGCGCTACCCGCAGAGTTTAGTCCAATCTTAACGCGGGAGTTGATTTACACTGGTGTCACACGAGCTAAGAAAAAGCTCGATTTGTTTGCCACAGAAAAAGTGGTGGCTCGAGGGGTTATGGTTAAAACTCAGCGGAATAGTGGCTTAACGTCATTGATGAGTTAAGCAAATGGCAGTGGTTGATAACGTAAATATTAACCGCTGTATTATTTCATATACGTAATAATGATTTTCTTCTTGAGCTCTAGTAAAGAATAAATAAATGCTTATAATTACGCCAATAAAATTCGGAAGGAATGTCGGATATTCTATTTTTACCGACCATATTAATTAGATGATTAGTGACTGGTTCTAGAGTTTTACTGCTATATGTTTAAATTGCTTGTTTCAATGCCGCCTGCTATGGCGCTTATTATTGCTATTATTTCAGAAGTGATAGCTACCTCTTATATTCCTAAAACAGAACAATTTACCAAATTAACGCCAAGCTTAATTGTTGGTGGTGGTTATGCTATTGCGTTCTTTTTGCTTTCAATTACTGTCAAAAGTATGCCTGTTGGAATTGTTTACGCAATATGGAGTGGAGCAGGGATTGTCTTAGTTGCGGGTATCGGATATTTCGCTTATGGGCAAAAACTGGATTTACCAGCAATAGCAGGAATAGCTCTTATTCTATCTGGTGTATTAGTCGTTAATCTATTTTCTAACACTGCTGGTCACTAGAGTTTAAGCTTATACCAATCTACATAAGTATTTGATCATTCTTGCTTGTTAAAATCGATTATATCTGCGTTATAAATTTTGTAATTAGATCCACTAGTTACTGTAATTTATGCCTTGCTCTAATCGATTTTTCCTACGCAATTATCTGAACAACGACTTATCCAGAATGGTATTACTCGTTTTATAATAAAGGCCGCAACGGAATCACTTCATTGCGGCCTTTGTTTATTATTGAGTCTTTAATACTAAAATTTTCGATTTACGCTGAAAGTTGTACAGTTTCTGCTTTGTCATTGGTAAGTGTGAAACCTCTACCTCAATAAAACCTTGCTCTCTAAACCAATGAAGGCTGCGAGTAGTAAGAACAAAGAGCTGCGACAATTTGAACTGTTTTGCTTTAGTGCGTAAACGGTTAAGTAAGGTTACACCACGATCACCATCTCGATAATCAGGATGAACAGCAACACAGCCCATTTCTGCCATTCCTTCTTCTGGAAAAGGATATAAAGCGGCACATGCTATGACCAACCCATCTTTTTCAATAATCGTAAATTGTGCAATTTCTTGTTCTAACTGTTCACGAGATCGGCGAACTAAAATACCTTCTTCTTCTAATGGACGAATTAAATCTAATATGCCACCAATGTCATCAATTTCAGCATCCCGAACTTGCTCAGAACTCGCCATTACCACTTGAGTCCCAATACCATCAAAAGAAAATAACTCTTGGATTAATGCGCCATCTTCTTTGTAGCTAATTAAATGACTACGAGGAACCCCAGCTTTACATGCTGATATCGCTCCTTTTAAAAAGCGCATTGTGCCTGTGAGTTTTCCGTTTTCTGGTGTTAATTCTTTTTCAAGACGTTGGAGGATCTCTTCAGCTTCACTTGGAAATAATTCAGCTAAAATTTGTCCTTTTTCATTGAGAACCCCTTGTTCTGAACAGAAGCCAATGAGCTTGTCGGCATTTAAACGGATAGCTAACTGAGTGGCGACATCTTCAGATAAAAGATTAAAACATTCGCCGGTAACAGAACTGGCAACGGGACCAAGAAGGACGATGGACTGTTGGTCGAGCATTCGATTGATCCCTTGGGTATCGATTCGACGAACACGTCCACTGTGGCAATAGTCAATACCATCATCAACACCTAAAGGCTGAGCAATAACAAAATTGCCGCTGATAACGTTAATTTGCGCTCCCGCCATTGGGGTATTGTTTAAGCTCATTGAGAGGCGAGCGGTAATGTCGAGTTGCAACTGTCCCGCGATTTGTTTTACTAGCTCTAATGTTTGTTCGTCGGTAATGCGTATTCCTTTATGGAAAGGAGCGTGATGTTCTGTTTGCTTTAGTAATGAGCGCATTTGTGGGCGAGTGCCATAGACGATGACAATTCGTAACCCTAATGAGTTAAGGAGGGCGATATCATTAACTATATTCGCAAAATTAGGATCGGCAATTGCTTCCCCACCAAGCATGATGACAATGGTTTTTCCTCTATGGGCATTAACATAGGGAGCTGACTGGCGGAAGCCTTTTACTAAAGCAGTACTACGAAATTTCACTATACATCATCCATGAGTGATTTTTTATGTTGATATAATGACTAATTATTTTGTCATCTACAAGCGTTTAGTACAAGGTCACATAAGTTTCGCTTAATCTTTTTAAGATTTGCCGATATGCTTATTACATACGTTATTTATATTAGGCTATATCATGAGTCAAGCTCAAGAAAAAGAGTTAAAGAAAAGAAAAGTTCGGCTATTAGTGTTAATTAGTTTTGTTGCGATTGGATTAGTTACTTCAGTTGTTGCTGCTATGTATAAATCAGGGGCTTTTGCTCAAATGCCTGCATCTCAATTATATGGAAAGTGGGTTGAGCAGGGGGTGCCAAGCTACGCTCAAGACAGTTTTACTATTAATGCTGGTGGTGTTTATACTCATGGCCGTTTAATCAATACTAAATTTGACTTTGATGGAAGTGAGTTAAGTTATACACATGGTGAAATGACTTATGTGTATCAAGTTGAAGATGATGACGGCGCTCAATTGCTTCGTATTAAGCCTACGCATTATAAATCGACTTTCCGTAAATTATGATTTTATAAGTTCAAGGTGAGGTTATTCGTTACCTTGAACTTCTTCTTTATCCGTACTTTCCTTCTGTGCCGTGTCAAGTTTTGTCAAAATTATCCTTTTCTTACATATATTGCGGTGTAAGCAATTGCTCTCTCTTTATTTGTTTGTCATTCTTCTCGCATTATTTATCAATAAGGTTTTATTGTGTTTCGTAAATTTTCTCTTGTGTGTGTTCTTCTGGCTTTAGCGGGTTGTGCTGATCGTTCTACTGAACGAGCTCAGCAATATTTAGATGGTGGGTTTAATAGTAACTTAAATGAAGTAAGTGAAATTTATTCTGATAAACCGTCTGATTTTAGTGCCTTTAAAAAACAAAGTGCAGAGGTAATTAAGCGCTCAGAGTCAATGTCATTACGTTATGAAGCATTGTACATACAATTACAAAAATGGATTGATGAAAGCTCGAATCCTGCTGAACTTTCAGCTTATGGAATTCAATTTGCTCAAATGGGTGGTGGTGATAAGCAAGGGAATGTGATGTTCACTGGCTATTTTTCTCCTGTAATTGAAATGCGCCATACACCAAACGAAACGTTTAAATACCCTGTATACGATAAACCTGATTGTGGTTCTGGTTGTCCAACCCGCGCCGAAATTAATGCAGGCGCATTATCTGGTTTAGGTTTAGAGCTTGGTTATTCTGACAATATGATTGACCCATTTATTATGGAAGTTCAAGGCAGTGGTTTTATTCATTTTGGTGATGATGACAAACTAGAATATTTTGCCTACGGTGGTAAAAATAACCATCCGTACGTAAGTATTGGTAAAGTATTGATTGAACGTGGCGAAGTTGAACGTAAAGATATGTCACTAAAAGCAATTAAAGAATGGGTTGCTAAGAATGATGAAGCTACCGTTCGTGAATTGTTAGAAACCAATCCATCTTATGTGTTCTTTTCACCACGAGATGCGCACCATGTTCTAGGAACCGCAGGTATTCCTTTACTTGCTGGCGCCGCTGTTGCTGCTGATCGTACTTTATTGCCTATGGGAACCCCAATACTTGCTGAGGTACCTCAATTAGATAAAGACGGCAAGTGGACGGGTAAACATGTGCTTAAAGTATTATTGTCGTTAGATACTGGTGGTGCAGTTAAAGAAAACCATTTGGACCAATATTACGGCATGGGAACAGAAGCTGGCATCGCTGCTGGTCACTTTAAGCATTTTGGCCGCGTGTGGAAGTTAGGTTTAAAAGATTCTGAAACTGAAAATCCATGGGAAATGCCTAAAGCAAAATAATGTGTTAGTCACTTGTATTGCTTAACACTTGATCTTCTAAAAAAGAGTGCGTATAAATCGTGCTCTTTTTTTGTTTTTGAGTAAGGTAACCCCATGCGCGAATTAACCACTCCTGCTTCTGAAAGTTATGACCAACGTTTTGGTGGCACTCGCCGTTTGTATGGTAATAGTGAAGTAGAAATCATGCGTGCAGCTCATGTATGTGTCGTTGGTATTGGTGGTGTGGGCTCTTGGGCTGTAGAGGCGCTAGTGCGTACTGGCCTAGGTGAAATTACGTTAATCGATATGGATGACGTATGTGTTACTAATATTAACCGTCAAATCCATGCGATGACAGGCACGATTGGTCAAAGTAAAGTTGAAGTCATGGCGGAGCGCATTAAATTAATTAACCCTGAGTGTAAGATTAATTTAATCGATGATTTTATTACCCCTGAAAATCTCTCTGAGTATATTTCTAAAGACTTTGATTACGTGCTTGATGCTATCGACAGTATGAAGCCTAAAGCAGCATTACTGGCGTATTGTAAGAGCAATAAGATTAAAGTGATCACGACTGGTGGTGCGGGTGGTCAAACAGATCCGACTCAAATTCAAATCACAGATTTAACTAAGACAATTCAAGATCCACTAGCTAAGAAATTACGTGATACGCTGCGTCGCCACCATAATTTTACGAAAAATCCAAAGCGTAAATTTGGTATTGATTGTGTGTACTCAACAGAGCATTTGAAATACCCACAAGCAGATGGCTCAGTATGTGCGACTAAAGCAACTGCTGAAGGACCTAAGCGTATGGATTGT
>JAAGZR010000537.1 GCA_024206155.1 Aliivibrio sp. | reverse complement strand
TCGCGACACAAAAGTCAGAACCTAAGTCTCAAAAAATGGGACAAAAGTCGGGACCCCCAAAAAAGCCAATCAAAAGCAAAAATCAACAACTTAGAAGCAAACCTGAATTAGCGAGTTCCAAAAATGGGACAAAAGTCGGGTATCACTAAGACCCGACCACAATATCTAAAATCGCTTCCTCTTCCTCTTCGCTCAGTCCTCGCTCCTCGTCATAGTCAGCGATCAATAAAAAAGCCCAAACAGGAAAAACTTAAAAGCGCTTAGCAGGGAGGCGTATCGTTTTATTTAATAAAGCCGATTGGAGTGAGGGGAAGAGGTGATTTCAAAAGGAGTGAAAGAAAAGCGTTTCGCTACCGCTTATATGTGCAAGCACATGAGAGCGACGTCGCGCAGCTCCTATTATCAAAACGGAGAAATGATATTTTAAATTATCAGTTTCTAGGATTTGATAACTTGCGTGGCTCAAAAAGTAAGTCTGTTCCATAAGCCCAATCAGGTATACCGCAAGGACGCATATCAATGACTCTACGCAAAGGAATAACATTGTCGTTTATTTCTTCTTTCGGCATTGGAACATTTATATCAATACCAAATTCTAAAAGCTCTTTTCTGTGTCTATAGAATGAAGATTTAGGCAAGAACTGGCGCAAATCGTGCCCTTCTTTCCAAAGAATATAAGTAGATCTTACATTCCTAGAAAGTTTGAAAATCAAATCATCTCTAATTTTTTGGTCAGACATTTCAACCCTACCCATATAATCTTTATAAATTTCCCACATATCTATTTTAAACCATGCAGAACCAACATTAAGACCTAATTTTTTTAATTCTTTACTACGCAACGTCAACTCGGCCCTAAGTTTATTATTAGCAAATTTAGGAATAGATGTTTGCTGTAGTGCTAGAGGCAGCTTGTGATTCTTATCTTCAATTTCTTGCCCTTTAGAATAAAACTTTAAAGTCCAACGCTCAGAATTCTTACCAAAATAAACAGTGTTTCCCTTAGATGTAGCAGTGCCATGCCTAGTGCGAGAAGTCGATTCAAGGTTATGAAGCCAGGCTAACACATCAGAACGAGAATCTAGTTCAAACATCCCATTAATATCAACGCGTGATATCGTATAGGCACCTTGTTTGATTGATTCTTGCATCCACTCGGGCTGTCGCTTTCCTAGCGTGCATGCAAGCTTAGAATAAACTTCAAAAACCAAGTTATTAAGGTCATGAGTACCAAAAACATTATGGCCCTGAAACCATTTAACAGGATTACCAGAAAAAGAAAGGAGATAGATATTGTCAAACTGAGGGGCTGGAGGAAGGCGAGCATCTTCAAGACGAATATTTATTTTAGATGAATGACTTCCCTCAACAGAAAAAAACTTATCGACCGTGTACTCAATTTCACCATCGGGAGACGTGGAAATTATATTCCCCCCATTAATTTTCTCATCACTCCAAAAAAGAAATTTAACCGAAAGCCAATCAATCATTAGGGTTGGATTGGTTATCTCATTAGACACATATTCAGAAGAAACAGGCACTATACGATTCTTATGAATAAGATCCCTAACTTCTTTAATTAGAGGCAATGTTTCAATAGAGGTTACATGCTTTCCATATCCCATAACTATCCCTTAGCTTTACCAACAGAAAGAATGGAATTCCCCAAAGCCTCCGCAATCAAAGATTGATAGCGAGTCATATCACCTGCTTTATGGGCCTCAATAGCATCACAAAGTTTATGTATGGTTGGAACATTCTCAACAAGGCATTCAGTAACAAACTTAGTTTGCGGTGAACCTGTAACTTCAGAAAATCTGACTAAAGCCTCGTCAACATCAGCAGGCAAGCTGATCATTAATCTTCGTTTTTTAGTAGCCATTTCACGTCCTCCATGCGGTCAAAAAAAGAACATAACACCAACCAACACCTATTACAAGGTGTTTCACTTGTCCCACTCGCGACACAAAAGTCAGAACCTAAGTCTCAAAAAATGGGACAAAAGTCGGGACCCCCAAAAAAGCCAATCAAAAGCAAAAATCAACAACTTAGAAGCAAACCTGAATTAGCGAGTTCCAAAAATGGGACAAAAGTCGGGT
>JAAGZR010000067.1 GCA_024206155.1 Aliivibrio sp. | reverse complement strand
TGTTGTGCTGCCACTATCAATAATGATCCGGTTGTGATCCTTAATTAAATCCACCGCTGCAACTGCAATAGTTAACTTTCGATTCGAAACTTCTTCACAGGTATCTTCTTGTATAATATTTGATGGCATCAAAACCGCTCCGCCATACTTACGCATCAGTAAACCATTCTTTTCTAATTCTGTTAGGTCTTTCCTAATGGTCACTTCAGAGATATCAAACAAATTAGAAAGATATTCGACGCTAACTTCACCTTGTTCTGTTAGTAGAGAAAGGATCATATGGCGGCGTTGTTTCGTATTTCTTTTTGACATAATAAACTCAATAAGTTTCGGTTTGAAAGAAGTTTAGTTTCGTTTTATTTAATTGTCTAGTCCTTCAAATTAATTCGTTTTAAATATTAAGATCCCATCAAAAATGCCAGTTTATTTAAAATAAGAGATGAGTTAGAGAGGCAGCGCAGACTTTAGCGACTAAAAATTGCTCAAAACAGAAGGGGGTGTTAATTTTATTTAATCACTTATAAGGAATTTTGTAGCCATGGACGACAACTACACCATTATCATCGCGGACGATCACCCCTTATTTCGCAATGCGCTTTTTCAATCCATTCACATGGCAATCAGTGGTGCTAATTTAATAGAAGCGGATTCGCTTGAAGGGTTATTAACGGTATTACAAAAAGAGTCCGATCCAGATTTGCTTCTATTGGATTTAAAAATGCCCGGCAGCAATGGGATGTCTGGATTAATACAGCTCCGATCTCAATATCCAGACCTACCTATTGTTGTTGTCTCTGCCAGTGAAGAACCAAGTATTGTTTCTCAAGTCAAAAGCCATGGTGCTTTTGGCTTTATTCCTAAATCTAGCGATATGAAATCACTCATTGCAGCCTTAAATCAAATTCTTGCTGGTGATTCCTATTACCCTGAAGGGTCAATAAAAAATTCAGCAGCGTGTGATGATCTCGCAACCAAAATCTCCGCTCTTACTCCCCAACAATACAAGGTACTTGGTATGCTATCTGATGGTTTGCTTAATAAACAAATCGCTTATGATTTAGAAGTATCAGAAGCCACGATAAAAGCACACATGACTGCAATATTTAGAAAATTGGGCGTTAAAAATCGTACTCAAGCGGTTATTTTGTTACAACAAACCGAAAGTTAACCTTGATATAACATTCTAGCCGTTAAAATATGTTAGGTTGCCCACTCATTATTTTGATCCCGCTGCGTAACCTAACCTCTGGGAGAACCCATGATAAGTATCCTCATCACTCAATTTGTTGTTCTTTGGGCAGTCATTGACCCTATTGGATCCGTTCCTGTTTATCTTGCACAAACTCAACATCTAACCGCTAAACAACGTAAAGCCGTGGCTCTTAAAGCCGTTGCAATCGCGACGGCTGTACTTTTATTTTTCCTTATTATTGGTCAACTTCTCTTAGAAGCAATGCAAATTCCTTTGCCTGCCTTTCAGGTTGCTGGTGGATTAGTCTTATTAATCTTTGCTCTTACTATGATTTTTGGCGAGAGCAAGCCAGATCAAGAACAGAAGATGAGTGAGGAACTAAGTCATTCAGATCTAGCAGATTTAGCGGTTTATCCTTTAGCTATCCCATCAATCGCCTCGCCCGGCGCCATGATGGCCATTGTGATGTTAACCGATAATTCTCGCTATTCTTTTTTAGATCAATCAATTACAGCAGCAGTCATGATTGTCGTTCTCGTTATTACGTTATGCTTATTACTTGGTGCTACTTTCATCCATAAAATAATTGGAAACGTTGGTGCTGCTATTATTAGCCGCGTTATGGGATTAATCTTAGCCGCTGTTGCTGTTAACAATTTACTGCTAGGTATTAAAAATTTCTATTTTTAGTTATGGATATACCTTAGACCTTGGTATTGGTTAACATAAAATTAACACATCAATTTCCGTAGTCACCTCACATAATACGCTCATATTTTGGGCGTTTTTCTTTATTTGCTCGACTAAAGTTGCACTGCTTTTTTTTCTTCTCACTGCTAACCTCTTCCTTGTTACATATTATTAACATAAAAAAAGGAGCTGGCTATGGCGTTCGAAACAAAAGAACAAGCACAAGCCTATTGGAAGGAAAATCTAGGGATCATGGGTGGACTACTTGCGATCTGGTTCTTAGTCTCATACGGCG
>JAAGZR010000536.1 GCA_024206155.1 Aliivibrio sp. | reverse complement strand
CGGCTTTTTATTCATTATTGCATTTTTAATTAACCGAATGGTATATGAGCTTATACGTGCGATCCTTGATTGACAAAATAATGGATTAACAAACCCCCCACTTCTGTCCCACAGTTTGAGATAAAGAAGAAAGCCTGAGTACAAGTTGTTAAGATGTAAGTGCGAACAAACACTTAATAATAAGGACTCAGGCTTTGTCACATCATAACACTGCTTTTCAACAACTGCTAAAACCATTATCGAGACATGACTTTGAGCGTTTAGCAAAAGACCATCATTGTGGTCAAAAACTACGCTCTGCTACACGATGGGATCAATTTATCGGCATGGCAATGTCACAGATTTCTGGTCGTCAAAGCTTGCGTGACATCGAATCAAACCTAGAATCTCAACAAGCCAAGTTGTATCACCTTGGCGCCAAACCTATTGCCCGATCAACCCTAGCAAGAATTAACGAGAAGCAACCCGCAGAGCTTTATAAAGCTGTTTTTTATCGTTTACTCAATCAGTGTAAACAGCAACCATCGACACATAAATTTCGCTTTAAAAACCCACTTTATTCCTTAGATGCCAGCATTATAGACCTGTCGATAAAACTCTTTCCTTGGGCCGTGAGCTATAAGGATAAAGCGAGCGTAAAACTCAGCGTAGGGCTTAATCATGGCAATATGCTGCCCGAATTTGTATCACTCAGTGACGGTAGCGAAAACGATATGATTGAAGGACGCAAATTCAAATTCCCCCGAGGTAGTATCGTCGCCTTTGATAAAGGCTATGTTGATTATCAGTGGTTCGGCGACCTTACAAAACAAGGTGTTAGCTTCGTTACCCGTTTGCGGCCAAAGGCAGTTTATAAAGTAATAGAGCGACGGGCCTTTACAAAAAACAAGGGCGTAACAAGCGACCAAATCATTCAACTTAATAGCGCTCACGCTATCAAAAGAGGTGCACCAACGCTGCGAAGAGTTGGTTATATTGATAGGGAAAGCGGTCAAAAATATGTCTTTCTAACGAACAACTTCACTCTCAGTGCAGCAACGATTGCCGCCATATACAAGGACAGGTGGCAGGTTGAGCTGTTCTTTAAAGCGATTAAACAGAACCTAAAAATAAAAGCGTTTGTAGGTCTATCACGAAACGCGATTATGACCCAAATATGGATAGCAATGATTACATATTTGTTGGTCGCATTTTCTCGCCATAGTGCTAAAACAGGATGGACGGTGCAGCGAATTCTTAGGGTTTTGCAGCTCAATCTATTTGAGCGCAGATGTTTGCATGACATCTTAAAGCCGGAGAAACGGAGGGATAAAAAAAACGAGCCTCAAATGAGGCTCGTTCTATGATTTCAACTGTGGGACAGCAGTGATTTATAACGACCTCTTTTTATAGCAAGGGAGCACGTGAATATGCCGAAAATCTTAACGGCACTACGGCGTTGGTATTAATCGATGGCCAGCAGCTCGCGGAATATATTTATGAGTACGGTCTAGGCATGCAGATAGAGCAGGTTATTGAGATAAAAAAGTTGGACAGTGATTACTGGGATGCGATGCAAGATGCTTAGTTCTGAGATCAAATAAGTAAATTTAGGCCCTAGTGACCAAAATAAAAATCATATAAATTATGCGTGACGCTTTGAGCACCGACCGTCAAATTTCATGGAAAGTTGGGATGATAAATTTTTCAAGTACGGATATTGGTCATGTGGCACATTTTTTACGTAACAATGTTGTCACAAGAAATATCTATAGGAAGCAAAGTAAGAGTAAATAGATGCAGTGGTACTGAGTTGCGTAGCGAAATTACCTCTAGCTAATTGTTCTTATTGTTTTTTTAAAGACGAAAAAAACAGACTTCTCAGTCTGTTTTTTAGAATCTGGTAGCGGGGAGTAGGATTTGAACCTACGACCTTCGCCGCTTGTAT
>JAAGZR010000535.1 GCA_024206155.1 Aliivibrio sp. | reverse complement strand
GCGAGCTATTAACTAGCGCGAAACTGTTCGATGTTTACCGTGGTCAAGGCGTTGAAGAAGGTAAGAAGAGTCTTGCAATCGCACTGACACTTCAATCTGTTGAGCGTACGCTAGAAGAGGCTGATATCACTTCAGCTGTTGACGCTATCGTTACTGCAATTGGTGAGAAGTTCTCAGCAACACTGCGTGACTAATAATACACTTCTTTTTTAACGAAAGAATATAAGATCCAGTACTGACATTTGTTAGTGCTGGATTTTTTTAATATAAGATAACGCGGTAATAACAATTTTCGCTTTATGAGAAGTAAGAGAAAAAACAGCAATCCAGTATATAATGCTGAAGATAAATAAAATCTTTGTATATAAATTTAAATACAGAATAGATGTTGAAAGCATAATTGTTCACAATCAAACAGATGGCTTACTTTTAAATTTGTTAATAATTATTTGGTCAGTATCACAAATTCGCATACGAACGAATATTCCAAATAACCATGCATTATTAGTGGTATATCCCAAATCAATGACTTAGGTTAGGCTGATATAAGATATCTAAGTAGATTAAGCTTATAAATTTGATGATCATCTCATAAATACATCATGATTTTTGAGAAAAAAGTTGGCGAAAATCAGTTAGTTGGCATACACTGTCAAGAGTTGAACGAATGTTAAGTTGTTGTTCTAACTGTTCAGTTTCCAGCTACAGTAAATACCGTAGCTCTGTCTAACGTAACTTGAGGGTAGTTTTTATGGCACTCACTAAAGCTGATTTGGCTGAGACCTTATTTGAAAAAGTTGGATTAAGTAAACGCGACGCCAAGGAAACGGTAGAAGTATTTTTCGAAGAGATTAAGCAAGCTCTAGAGAGTGGTGAGCAAGTAAAATTATCGGGATTTGGTAATTTTGACTTACGCGAAAAGAGTGAGCGACCTGGGCGTAACCCAAAAACTGGGGAAGATATTCCAATTTCTGCACGCCGCGTAGTAACATTTAAACCGGGTCAGAAACTGAAAGCTCGCGTTGAGAATCTACCAGTAGAAAAATAATCTTGCCATCTTTGGCTGAAAAATGAAAGCTGTATGACAACTATTTGTTATGCAGCTTTTTTATTGCTTTCATTTCCTAACATAGAGTTCCATTGTGTTTGAACTCACACAATTGTGTGTATTTTGTTAAATAACATTAACGTAAATGGTACAGTTTTTTGGTTGAATATTTTACCAAGGAAGAGAAGTACCAATGGTTCATATTTCATTTATTCAAAATACCTTAGATTTATCTGCTTCTGTAAAAGAAAAAAGTTGGTTACTTACGGATGGCACTTTGGTTATTTATCATAGTCGAGGTGTCGTAGAGTTTGTACCAAGTTTAGATTTTACCTCTAACCGTGCTGTTGTATTGTCATCGGGGGTTCACGGTAATGAAACATCTCCAATAGAACTGCTTGATACTATCATTGAAGATATTCAAAGCGGTAAGCTCTCATTGACTCACCCTTGTTTATTTATCTATGGGCATCCGGCAGCAACACACCAACATACTCGTTTTATTGATACTAATTTGAATCGTTTATTTAACGGGCATCAAATCCCTGATGATAACGTTGCAGAAGTAGCCTTAGCGAATAGGCTGATGGAAAGTGTGGACCGCTTTTTTACCAAACATGATGCACAAGAAAAATGGCACCTAGATCTTCATTGTGCAATCCGTTCATCTCAGCATTACACTTTTGCAATTCATCCGTATAACAGCCATTACAAAAGATCAGAGCCATTACTTCGTTTTCTATCACAAAGTAAAATCGAAGCCTGTTTATTTTCAGAAGCGCCAGCATCAACCTTTAGTTGGTACAGTGCAGAGCATCATGGTGCTCATGCTGCTACTGTTGAGCTAGGTAAAGTGGCAAAAATGGGTGAAAATGACTTAACCTTACTGGCTGATTTTGAAAAAGAACTCCGACATTTTATTAGCCATGCAGATAATGAAAAGGGGACATCGAGCATTATAGAGTACCAAGTAACCCGAAGCATTATGAAACACAGTGAGCAGTTTGAATTTCACTTTCCATCTGACTTAGCTAACTTTACTCAATTTAACGAGAATGAATTGCTTGCAGAAGATAAGGGGGTTAAATACTGGGCTAAACGTGGTGGCGAAAGTGTTGTGTTTCCAAATGCGAAAGTAGAAAACGGACACAGGGCGTGTTTATTGGTTCAAAAAATAGAAAATTAAGACGAATTAACTTAAAAAATGCGTCTCTACCAATAAATCCTTCAATCAATGAATTCAATTGTTATGATGTAAAAAAATAAAAGGACATGATAATGACAGCACCAAGTTGGGATCTCTCTATTGCATTTCAATCGCTTGATGATCCAAAGCTAGCAAATACGATTACTTCAATTGAAGAGCGCATTATTCATTTCGCTGCTGATGATATTAATGTCAACATTG
>JAAGZR010000534.1 GCA_024206155.1 Aliivibrio sp. | reverse complement strand
TAGTCGCAATGTTTGCAATAGAGTCTTTTACTTCGTTCATTATTTCTTGATAGCTTTTTCTATGAAGTTACCTGCGATTGAATAGCCATTTAGTTCACCATTCTTGATCTTGTTCCAAGTATCTTTATTATTTATCTTGTACGAAACCATCCAAGCGCCTTTTGGTACATCAAATCCGTAAATACTTGATTTATCTCTTTTAGGATCTGATACTATCCATGATTCAAGTAGTGTGTTCTCTTGAACTACTTCATCGTTATGATTTACATCTGTATTATGAAGTTTCTGTTCCTTCATGAATTTCTCAGCAATATCCTTGATAGTCTCTTGACTAAAGAATACATGGAATAGGTTACCCATAGCATCTTTACGTGGTATCAAGATTTGTGGAATCATAGCAGGACCTACTACAATTTGTTGTTCGTCTTCAGAGAATGCAAATGAACCAGGATATCTCCAATAATTATTAGAAGCGCTAGCAGCTTGACCAGCACGACCTCTTGCAGGTCCTTTACTAATCATTACAGTTTCGTTGTTATTATTCTTGAATACTTCTAGTTCTTCCCAATGGTGTTTGCAGTTGACTCCACCTTTAAAATCAAAAATTGAGTATGGTTGTCCATTGTGACGGAATCCTGTGTTGATACGATCCATCTCATCAATCTCTTCTCTTGTATAGATCTTGCGAAGTCTTTGCATTGCTTTACAAAAGTTACGTTCAGC
>JAAGZR010000533.1 GCA_024206155.1 Aliivibrio sp. | reverse complement strand
GTTGTAATTTCCTTATTATTCGGTCTGACATAATATCTCCAACTAAGCGGATTCATCATTCAAATATAATATATCCTGTTTTTTGATACATCTAGTAGAACATTCATAAAATATACGGCCTCTTGTAGCGGCTGGTCGCGTGTGAACTTCTAACGCGAGGGTTGGGTTAGGCAGCCGCTTTTTTACCGCTTCGCGGAAAGGATTGGGTTGGGGAACGGCCAAATTCCCACATTTACTACGGAATCATGATAAGCGTTACCGGAATCCGGAAAGTCATGGCGAGAAGTGATTCATTCTTTATCCGTGCTGATTTGAATATTGGTGGCGGTGCGACATTTAACAACTACGAACAAACAGCAATTGATCTTGGAGCATATGTTGACGCTCTTGGAAAATCAGTATTGAGAATACACAATGTTGCAGTTTCTATAACTGATGAAAATGGTTCTTTTGCAGAAATTACTGGAGCAGAAGAAGCAGGTGCTGAGTTCCAACTATTAACTCAATCACAAGGTTCTATGGTTTTACCAAGTAATCGAGCAATTATTTCAAGCGGATCAGTAATTGCATATCGCTTTACTGGCGGAAATGGATTACCTGCACAATCAACTGAATCGCTAGATAATCTTCCACAACTTTGGACTAATGGATATTTAGTAGCAGTAGATCAGATATTCCTTGGAGGACAGGCTTCAGAAAAATGGGCAGGCGATGTAGTCGTTTCCATTACTATGGAATGCACTGTTGAAACAATGACTCAAGCAGCAGCAATGGCACTAGCATTATCCCAGCAATGAGGATTTTACTATGACGCCACAAGAGAGAAGAATGCTTGAAGCGTTAGTTGATTCTCAAATGCGTGTCGAGATGTTAGTGGCTCAAATTGCTTCTCGGCCTACTGGCGGATTGTCAAGTGCATTAATGCGAATTAAACATGAGGATCCTCTTAATTCTCCTTTGATATTTGACAGAGAAGAACGAATTGCATTAGGTGAAAAGATAATTGATGAATCCCAGGGATCAGTAAAGAAAGCAAAGAGGAAAGTTTCAGGTTATCAGAGAGAGTTTGGGCGTCAATTAAAGAAATTAAAGAAGAAACATCCAAGAACTAAGATATCGAGATTGATGAAGAGAGCACATACAGCGACAAAGAAGGCGAGAAGATGAAGAAAACAGGTAAAACTTTGACACTATCAGGACAAATGCCAAAGAGAGATTTTGGTGCTCAATTGTATAGAGATCCTCATACAATCCTTGAATATGCAAATGTGCTTGATATCAACAAAGCATGGAAAGTAAAAGACTTCAGAGTTTGGATCATGGAATCAAACTTTGGGCAAACTGCTGATGCTTACTTTACTGTTGATACTCAATTATCAACTGATGACATTCCTAATCTTGGTGATTGGAATAACGCTGGAGATAATCGAGCGATTGGATGGGGAACTTTAGCATACAATTGTAATGCTATGACATCAAAGCCACAATCTGCAGCAGGTTTTCCACGATCATTAGATAATTCTGAATATTTTATGCACCCAGATCATCTGATTCAAAATAAGTTAACAATTTCTGCCCATGCTTTTGGAGATCAATCCACATTAGAACAAAAACAATACACATTGAATTACATAGTTTACCTGGAAGAGTATGATATTACCCCAACTGAGAGTATAATATTCAATATTAAAGGCAAGGCTCAAGATTTGTCGTCCTGAATTACCTGGTAATTCCATTACCTGGTAATTCCATTACCTGGTAATTCCAAGCTGCAAAAGCATCACTGAGCAGTTCAGCGATATTGATAATGAATCGTACCAACTAATGATTCGTTTAATTCCTTACATAGTGGGTTTGAAGGATCCTTTAACCATAAAGCAACATTCGCTTTTGCTATTAGAGCCGTCTGAACATCTCTACGCGTTCTTAGAGCATCAATTAATTTTAGATTTACTTCTTCTTTAACGATCATGTCAGAAATAATTTGAGATTTTTTCTGCTTCTCCCAATTATTATAGATTTTAGCAGCCTCTTCACTCAATGTTGCCGAGATTAATTGCTTCATTCTTCATCATCCTCCTGGTATTCTTTCATGGCTTCATACCATTGATTCATCCAATCTCTCAAATACATACGATCTGGGTAATCTAATTTCCTTATTTTGCGTTGTAATTTCCTTATTATTCGGTCTGACATAATATCTCCAACTAAGCGGATTCATCATTCAAATATAATATATCCTGTTTTTTGATACATCTAGTAGAACATTCATAAAATATACGGCCTCTTGTAGCGGCTGGTCGCGT
>JAAGZR010000532.1 GCA_024206155.1 Aliivibrio sp. | reverse complement strand
TATTTCAGTAAACGTGGCATTAAGTAATGATGAAAATGGTGATGAAGACGGTGATGAAGATGATTGGAATCTGCTTGGCAATCCATACCCCTCTGCGATTTCTGCAGATGAATTTATCACACAAAACAGCACTATCAATGGTACCCTGTATTTTTGGACGCATGTAGACGATATTTCAATAGACAATCCGGGCCCTGACACCTATAACTATAGCACCGATGATTATGCTATGTATAGTTTAGCAGGAGGTGTAAAATCTGAATCTAACAGCGCTGTGCCTACAGGTATTATTGAAACTGGTTTAGGATTTTTTGTAGATGCTATCAGTCCAGGCCCTGTAGAATTTAATAATAGCATGAGAAGTAAATCTTATGCAAACAACAACTCCTTTAGCGCTTCTTCAACAAATGAGATTATTGAAAAGGATCGCTTTTGGTTAAACCTAACGAATCCTAACGGTGCTTTTAGTCAAATCCTTATCGGATTTTTTGAAAATGCAACTCTTGAAAAAGACAGACTCTATGATGGTGTTCGTTTAAAAGGGAGTAATTATATTGACTTTTACTCACTTGACAATACCTCCTATGAATATGGAATTCAAGGTAGACCTGCCTTTGATGAGAATGAATCTATTGTACTAGGATACCAATCAAATATCTTAGGAAATCTATCTATTGATTTGGGAGACAGAGAAGGTGTCTTATCAGAAACTCCTATTTATATCACCGATCATTATTTATCCATTACTCATGATTTAACCATCGCTCCTTACAGCTTTAATACAGAGGTTGGTACTTTTAATGACCGTTTTGAAATTGCTTTTAATGAAGAATCACTAAGCACTAATGACATTCAAGTAGACACTAAGACGCTGCAAATTACTGAACTGCAAAATGGACAGGTACAAATTAAAGTGCCTAGTCAATTTGAAATGGCATCCATACAAATTATGGATATCTCAGGAAAAGTAATTTATAACTTCTCAACACAAGGATACTCTCAAACATTCTCGCTAAATAATCTTAGTAAAACCGCTTACTTGGTAACTGTAGAGCTTAACAATGGACAAACCATTACCAAAAAAGCCATAAAAAGAAAATAGAAT
>JAAGZR010000066.1 GCA_024206155.1 Aliivibrio sp. | reverse complement strand
TAGTTAGCGCAGCGTATAGACTCTTATTCAATAAATTTAAAACAGAGAAAAACAATGAACATATTAGTCACTGGCGGAATGGGTTACATCGGTAGCCACACATGCGTACAAATGATTGAAGCAGGATTAACGCCAATCATTCTAGATAATTTATACAACAGTAAAGACGTGGTGCTTGATCGCATTGAAGCCTTGGTTGGCGTGAAGCCTAAATTTTATCAAGGTGATATTCGTGATCCTCAAATCTTAGAAACCATCTTTGCTGAAAATCAAATCGATAGCGTGATCCACTTTGCTGGTTTAAAAGCAGTAGGTGAGTCGGTTGAAAAGCCAATCATGTATTACGATAACAATGTATCGGGTACCTTGGTGTTAGTTGAAGCGATGCGTAAAGCGGGTGTGAACAGCATTGTGTTTAGTTCATCGGCAACGGTTTATGGTGATCCTGCATCAACACCTATTCGTGAAGATTTCCCAACATCAGCGACCAATCCTTATGGTCGCAGTAAGTTGATGGTTGAAGAGTGTTTAACGGATATCCAAAAAGCACACCCTGAAATGAGTGTGACGCTGCTTCGTTACTTTAACCCTGTGGGCTCTCATAAATCAGGTACCATGGGTGAAGATCCTCAAGGCATTCCAAATAACTTGATGCCGTTTATTTCTCAAGTGGCTGTTGGTCGTCGCGAATTCTTATCTGTATTTGGTAATGATTACCCAACGGTTGATGGTAC
>JAAGZR010000531.1 GCA_024206155.1 Aliivibrio sp. | reverse complement strand
TTTCTTATCTAAAAAGTGAATAAACACCCGTTTTCTATTCGTTTGATTGCATAAATTAACGTATTTAAACGGAAAATAAGCTAAGTCATTGTTTTGTATAAATTCACTATGTCCGATACTGTCAAGTATTGGTCATTAGTAATAGAATCCCAAAGAAAAAGTAAACTGACGTTATCTGCAATAGCTCTGTAACAAGTAAAATTAATTTATCAGTCACAAGCCAAACTCTTTAAGTAAAACTAAATCTAATGCTTTAGCTACTGCCTTGCGCTCACTTCTTGCCATTGTAGGGGTAAGCTCATGTATTAAATTATGCTTGATATTGATCGCTGTCTTTTCTTTTGCGCTGTACTGGTAATGACTGTTCATAATGTTACTGTCCCATGCAATTTTCAGTGAAAGTTCGCTCCACAATAACAACTTGATCCTGTGGGTTTAGATTCAATAATTCTCTTACAGTGTCACTAGTTAATGTTTCATCAGAATGGTAAATATGAGTGAACGGCTTGATGTCACCAGATACCTCTAAAAGTCCGTATTTTGGATTATTAATATCAGTGGCCTGATACTTTGGCGCAATGAAGTAATACTCTGCATTTGCTCGTTTAGCCTGTTCTGTTAGCTTTTTAAGCCTACTTTTAAGATTCATAATACCTACTTAGCAAAACTTAGCTTTTTGCGGCTTGTTCAAGTGCTTCAAGCCTTTCTTCAAGCTCTGTAATAACTTTAATTTTTGCCTGTAATAGCTCACCATCAAGCGTGCAAATTTCTGTGTACGGTTTAGGTTTAGCAATGAATGGCAGTACCAATTTAGCTGCCTCGTCGCAACCGTTTAAGGCTCGCTCCATTAAGTTATCTAGTAGCTTTCTGCCACCCTTTCGAAACTCTGCCTTTTGCTTATTCTGTGAACCAGTCGGCCTACCTCTGCCCTCTGGCTGATTGTCTTTTGAAAATTTAGCCATTGTTTTTATCCCGTCTCTTTAGCCAAAAAAATAATCTATTCATAAGGTGTGCGTCCTTGCCTAGCGGTAGGTTGAGCTACCGCATTCCTATGACAGTATTTATCAGCCGAATTCACTACTAAACTCATTACTAAAAGATCGCTCTTTAGTGCCGGTATAAAAACTGTTTAGCATTGTTTTAACTCCACCTGTGAAGCCCTGACTTTCAAGCCATAGCTTTATCGAGTCGTTGTAAGTACCGTATGGAAAACCTTGTGCGGTTAAGTATTCGCGCCAACAATCACTAATACTATCAGCCGTTGCGCCATTAGATTTAAGCCAAGCAAGTTCCATATCATTTAGTGGACCAGGGGCAACACCTGCCGCTATGTAAAAACTACGTTTGTTATCGTTCAAGCTCATTTAAAAAGCTCCCGTTTGAATTTTGACAAAAGATTCTACAGCTTGCGTTGCGTCTGCTTCGGCTTGTTCGTTGAACTCATTAACGGCTTGCTCTGACATTTTTCCATCACGATTCAAAGTTGTTAATCTTTGCTTAGATGCGTGAAGATGTTGCTTTTTCATTGCCTCCAATCGCTCAGGGGCAGGTTGATTAGAGCGTGCGATTAGCTCGGCCATGTGCTGCTTGTCTCGCGCCTCTGAACGTTGCTGATTCGTTATTGATTCGCTGCGCTTATCTTCAAGACTTTGATTATAAAATGACTCTAATTGTTCATCTGTAACTTGATCGAGTGGCTTATCCATCTGCTTGGCAATCTTTGTGCGTATCTTTTCGCCTTGCCCTACTTTGTCATAACTTGCGACCAGTTCGGCAAAAGGCGATATGAATTCGTTATTTAATTGATGAATTCTTTCACTAACCGCATTTACAGCGCGCTTGTATGGCTCGGCATTGAAGTTACCCTGAAAGTGGCTAGTTAAATCACGTTGAAATTCTGCAATGTCTCGAGCGCTCATTGTCGCTATTTTATTGAATTGATCGCCCAAAATTAATTGCTTAACAGTTAGTCGCATAATCACACCATAAGTAAAGGTTTACATCTGTTTACATTATAAACGATTTTA
>JAAGZR010000530.1 GCA_024206155.1 Aliivibrio sp. | reverse complement strand
ATCAAAGTTCATTATTATTTTTAATTGGTCTAATACATATTCTTTCTTTTCTTTTCCTGTTTTTAAATCTTCTAGTTCTTCTGCAACTTTCATTAATCTTATTAAATTCATTATTATATATTTACTCATAATTATATAATAATATTAGATTTAAATTATTCTTGTATCATCTATCAAAGCCATCTTATCATTCATTGAATCTATAAATTCATCATACTCAATTGAGGTCATATGATTTCTATGTAATACTGCTATTATCTCTCTCGCTAATGCGTCATATTGAGTTATAGTTATCCCGTGTTGTACATATTTTCTTTTTAAATTATATGTTTTTTGTCCTTGTTGTATTACAAATGATAAACCAGTTAAACTAACAGATGCTATTAATAAGGGAGGAACAACAAAACCTGATACAGTAAATGCTATTACAGATGCTGTCATTGTAGAAGTAGCAACATCTAACATATCATCTTTAAATTTTAATTTACGATATCTTTTTTTATATTTTTTACTTTGATTAAAACATATATCTTTTAAATTATTTAAATATTTTCTTTTGTCCTGAATGGTCATATTATATTCTTATATTAGATATTAATTAACATTTCCATCTTGAACGAAAGTATTTTGTTCTTGTAGTAAGATAGCGAGAACTTTAGCACTTCCATCAGTTGAACCAGGACTACTTGTTAACGCTTGCGCACATACTCCATATCCAGGATTGAAAACATTTGAACCGCTTCTTACTTGCGCTTGAACAGCACCCTTAATTAATCTTTGACCTTGATTATTTCTTTCTAAGTAATCACCAGCAACACATTGATTATAAACAGTCATCTTAACAATACCGCCAATGGCAACTTTAATAGATGTTTGATTAGGTGTAATAGGTTCAGTAGATACACCAACTACAATAGTTCTTTCACCATCTCCACCATCACCAATAGGACGACAGCGACCTGTTGAATCAATTGTTAAAATTAAATTAGCAACAGTTGGATTTGGCCATTCACTATATAAGCAAGGAAGATTAACAATTATAGGCGCTTCTTGAACTCCACTACCTAACTCTAATTCATTGACAGCACCACCGCCACCATTACTAACTTGTGGAAGTCCAGCACTATTTACTAATGTTTGCTTATTTGCTCCTCTACCTATTTTTAATTCATTATTAGAATCAACTTCTAAAATATCATCTCCGTTATTATCAATTATTTTAAATGTTCTTGTATTTCTATCTGAAACTATATGATTAATATTAGACATTGTATATAATATTAATAAAGAAAAAAATTAATATGTTTGTGATAATTTTGATACCCTTGTCTGTATGCTATTATTGGCAGATGCTGAACTAAACTGAGCGGTCACGACAAGTGTATTTGTTATTGTAGTGTCAAAGGTCGTATTATTCTGTGTTACATTTCTTTCTCCAACAAATGCCCCACCCCCTCCAGACTGGTTATATGTAAAATCAAAATTAGTAAGTATATCAGCAACACCAGGACCGCCAATAGAACGTATTTGAAAATCTACTTCCACTTCATAATTACTTGCCGAACTGTTATTTAATGGAACTACTATATTACCTAATGTTATTCCATTGCTTTTTAATCTAATAGTTAAATCATCGCCATTATTACTCGCGAATGAACCAGCAAGAACTAAATGAAAACTTGATATTTGAAAGGCATTCGGGGGTATTGTAAGCGTCCCAACAAATGTAGAGGGTAATAAAGTAGTTTCAGTTGTTGTGGCACTAATAACAATACCATCGCTCGTCCCCATAAAAACACCACCAGCGGGGGTAAATCCGTTAATTGATACTACATTATTAATTGGTCCATTATTCATATCAAAAGCACTTGAAGTAAATGTAGGAACAAAAGAACCACCACCTTGAAAAAATGTAATGAATGAACCATCTATTGTAATACTATTTCCTAATCCGCAATTTAAGGTCAAAGGCGATGATATGCTGTCAATAATGGGGGCATTCACTATGGCATTATTATTCATATTCAAAGGGTTTCCGATATTAACTTGGGTAGCATCAATTCCAAGACGAGGTAATCCACCAGCAATTACATTAAAAAAAGTTGATGGTATTACATTAATACTACCACTATT
>JAAGZR010000529.1 GCA_024206155.1 Aliivibrio sp. | reverse complement strand
TAACCCGGCGAAGCTCCCATAACAAATATTAATCCCAACTAGAAGCAATCAAGCATGCAAACCTGATGTGTGAATAATCTAACATTTGAACATAATTTGACAATATGTCTTAAGATATCCAAGTAAGATAAGTGTCCAAATTAGTCAAATTTCCACCCCTGTCGTAGATTTTAGCTCGAAGTCAGTATTCATGACTTCGAGACGATTTACTTCTTTAGTTTAGTCCATTCATTTTCAGACATTTTTCTCTCAATCATTTTTGCAGCTACTGTCATGTCAGGTTCATGGAAAGATATCGAACAGCACTGGATCAAACTTCGTAATCAGTCATCATTTGATTTGAATGTTCCATGTGTCGCCATCAATAAAGATGGTGATTTGTATGAAACCACACTTTGGGGACTGACTAATCATATAGATATTCCATTAATGTTGTCGAAGCAATTGCTATTTAAATATATGGATCTTGTCATTACGCGAGGAGAAGAAGCAGCAAAGACTGAAATGCAGCAGCTAAGCGCTATTGAATCGCTTACTTTTTTTGATGAGCTGGAAAAGCTTAATAATCGTTCCTATGCTGAAAAATTTTGTACCGTAAATGATGTCATTAAAGCAATCGACATCGCCCAGACTGGTTATAATAAAAATCCACGTAAGATGCTAATTGTCCAATTGGGTGAATTAAGAGCTGATTTGCTACTGGCGTCACCTCCTTCTAATGATGGAAGAAACTGACTATTTCAAAAAAGATACTTTAACTATATACAGCTATTGAATGTTATGAATCATAAGATATAATTCAAGAAGCCAATTTTCGACATTATACTGCAAAGATTGAAGCCCACCATACATGTATAAATGGAACCTGACGTATTTGGATATATCGCGGCAACGCTTACAACAGTTAGCTTCTTCCCTCAAGCACTCAAGACCCTTAAAAGTGGGGATACTCGCGCCATTTCATTACGCATGTACCTGCTGTTTACAGCAGGAGTGGCTTTCTGGTCACTTTATGGATGGTTGGTGAAAGATGGACCTGTACTCATCGCTAACCTGATCACTTTAGTACCAGCAGTCATTGTTCTTGGTACTAAACTATCAAGCTTCAGAAAATAACAATCAAGAAGTCTAAGCTCTATAATAGTTAAAAAAATAATATTGCATGAACTTTCTAAGTAAGAAAGGTCCTATGAACGTAAGCTTGATAATAACAGCCAAAATTCAGCTGTATACAGGAGAAACCATCAGATCAGATGATACATCTGAAGTTTCATATGTAGTGAAATAGAAGGACCATGCACTGATTAAGGTATGAAATGTTTCAAGAGCTCGATGCTGCTCATCGGATCCCGGTTGTGTATATTTAAAGTCCATAAAAAGCTTGTCAGCAAATGCTTGCTGCTTTTTGCAGAGTTTGTCTATGGTCATGGCAGCTGACTCAAATGGGAGCGAAGGTAGGAAATAAAGTCATTAGAGCACCGTTGCCACGACCGATCGGTTGTGAATCAGAGAACTCGCAAGGAACGTTAAGGAATGTAATGATTCTACAAGCAGGTCGGCGCCTCTGTGATCATGAGTTCTTTATTGACTCCATTAAGGTTTGCTCTTGGTTGAATGTGTCTCTGCAAGCATCAATAGACGCTTTATTTGAGACTGATGACTCTTCGTTTGTCTCAGATAGATAATTCTGAAAGCCTCTATCCAATTATAATGATGAATTTCTACGACAACAAAGTGAATGATCTTGCAAGATTAAGAGTTAGGGACAAATTCTATAGCGTTTCGATAAAAACGCCATTGCTGCATTATTAATTTATATCTTATATTGTTTTTGAATTAAAACTACGAATGAACTGTTATTGATTAGTTGCAGTTTTTTCTTGCAAATACTATTGCGGATTCATCACCAAGCTTACCTGCTCTGTCCCAATCTTCACATGCAGTATTTAAATCACCATACATATCCATTGCAACGCCATGATTGAAAAAGGCTTGTCCATTCTCTGGATCAAGTGAGATGACCATTTCTAAGTCATTGATAGCTCCCTCAAGATCGCCAACTCTTGCTTTGGCAATCCCTCGATTAGAAAGAGTAGAGTTGTTTTGGGGATCTAGTTCTAGCGCACTTGTGTAGTCAATGATGGACCCACTAAAATCTCCTCTTTTTGCTTTTGAAACCCCACGATAATCATAGGCAGTAGCATCATAAGGGTTAGACTTTATTTCATCAGTAAATGCATTGATCGCACCTATGTAATCTCCAGTCCGAAGTTTGTCTAATCCAAGGTCTAAGTTTGAATCAGCATTAGCAACAAAAGGAGATGTAAGTAAGATCGTCAAACTGATTACAATGGTAATAAAGGCAGAACTCAATTTCATTGGCCTTAATCAGAATTCCTCATTCTACATAGACACTCAACAGAAAACCACCGCTGGTGCCTTGGGTTAATCCTAGAGAAGATCAAACTATTAGAGAATAAAGTAGTTCACTAAATCATTATACAAGAAGCTTATTTCTACTATTTGTTAAACTAACGAATCCAATCTTCAACAGACATGTCATTTCTTCTAAGCAAAACAAAGCATGTTCCAGCATTTCCACGACATATCCGCATTGAGTCGTTAAGTGCCGTAATGTCAAGCCAGGCAGGAAATGTTTGGTTTATGGCGGTTAGTAATGTTGGTCTCCATCCATTACCAAAAGTGGGGCCTAACCATCCCCCTTTTTTGAATTTCACACCAACCTGATTCAATCCATTAACGGATAGTTCGGCTTCAACTGCAATACCTGCCAAGAATCCAAGAGAACCGGTTAAACGGAGCACGTTCAAACCTTTCTGTTGGACTGGGTCAAGGATCTGTAGATTTTCTAGCCACCGCGCCTGCTTAAGCCATGGTTGTGTTGAACTACTCCATCTCAATTCCCATACACCTCTCAATAAGGCTACGTCGGTTGATAGATCAACTTTCTCTAATGCCTCAATATCCTTAATCAATAAGGGTATGGTTGGATCCTTAGGATTTAATTCAAGGAGTGTAACGAGCTCTTCTTGGCAATTCATTAGATTAATTCTGGATGATTAGGGTCCCCTTTAAATGGACCAATGGTCCAGCTCGTAATCCACCCACCATAAAAGGTCCCTGGTTGTGGTTTTACCGCCTCACCTTCTAGAAAGCATTCATCAACTCTCTGAGGGTAAAGACTAATCCAATCCGCCAGCATTGCATAACGTTCCGTTGGGTTTGGATAACTCCAGGCAGCTCGCACTCTGCGATCACTCCCATCTGTTTTGCTTAGGGACCAATAGCTTGCTACTCCTTTCCATTCACAATAGGATGCTGGTCCCGAGGTCTGATGCAGAGTGCAGCTTTTAAATGCACTCTTATGAAGATAAATGGTAGGTGGATGGAACGTTTCACAGATTCGAATGTAGCGTGAATCCTCGGCTATCGTTTCATGTCCAACAATGACTGAAACAGCACCATTGATCATTTCAATCTTAGGGGGCCTTGGATAGTTTGAGACTATTTCTTTTGAATGCATAAATCTCTTAAGCCCTTAAGCTGACGTTATTCTAATGGCTTATGTGGTTGAGTTGTCTAATTGTTTGGCATTAATCCAATAGTAGTGATTGTGGATGTAGTTTCTCCTGTCACTTGTTTCAAGAATGAATACTCTTCTATTGCTTATGGCTTGCAACTCTACGAGAATAAATATTCTGGATGGGATCAGTATTCATGCTTTAATGCATCTTGTTGCATCCTGGAAACTCTATCGACAATACTTTCATTGCTTAACCTAGATCTTAAGCGTTCAACCATGAGTGGAAATGCTAAAGGACCCGGTCTTGGTATGCGGCTATGAACAATGTTCCCGGTGCGCATTCGCGATAACGCCTTTACTAACCTCGGCATTTCAAGTTGATCTTGAAGGACTTCACGTCTAGCTTGCAATAGCAACAAGTTATCTGGTTCATGCCTATTAAATACATCCCACAGAAGAGAACTACTAATTTGTAACTGACCACTCGTTTTGTTTTTTCCTGGATACCCTTGTACCATTAGTCCAGAAATTTGAGCAATGCTACGAAACCGTCTTTTACATAATTCTGATAAGTTCAACGCATTTTCTAAATCTTTTTCTAACTCACTATCTTCAAGTAGATATTCAAGATTCTCCTCTAGTAAACACTCCAACGGATAATCGCGTGGTGCCAACAGCTCAAATCCATAGTCATTGATTGACACGGTGATTGTTGATCTCTGTTTAGTTGCGAGCCTTGAAGCCCATAAAAATCCGAGACCTTCATGTACAAAGCGTCCCTCAAATGGATAGACGAATAAATGTTGACCCTCTCTCGTAAGGCATGTTTCTATTAAAAGTTCATTTTTGTTCGGAACAACTGATAATTCCATTTGCCGTTCAATCAGAGGTTTTAGAGCTTGTAATTCTGGAGTATCTAAAATAAACTTAGAAGCTTGCCCTAGCTCCTCTCTCAGTTGGGTCGTCAATAAATCTGATAAAGCCATTTGTCCTCCCACCCAAGCAGGCACGGTGTTGCTCTTGCGTTTAGTAGCTTTTACATAGGCTGTCATATCTTTGAACCTTATGAGTTCTAATTGACGTCCTGCAAAAAAGAACACATCCTTGGGCTTCAATTGGCTGATGAAACTTTCTTCAACATGTCCTAAATATGAACCCCTACTCAATCTGACACGGACAGAAGGGGCAGAGGTGATCGTTCC
>JAAGZR010000528.1 GCA_024206155.1 Aliivibrio sp. | reverse complement strand
CCTATGGTTAAAAACCACACTCAGTTACGAGAATATCAATATTCTGATATTGTTCGTGGTGCATCTCAACGCTACAACATCCCTGAAGATCTCATTTATTCTATTATTAGAACCGAAAGTAGCTTTAACCCTTATGCGGTAAGTTGGGCAAATGCGTACGGCTTAATGCAAGTGGTTCCAAAAACAGCAGGCCGCGATGTATTTAAGCTAGTTAAGAATAAACAGGGAGATCCAACTCCTGAGTATCTTTTCAACCCTCATAACAACATTGATACAGGGACGGCTTACTTTCATATTTTAAAAACACGTTACTTAAAAGACATTCGTAACCCAGTGTCTAAACAATACAGCATGATTTCAGCCTATAATGGTGGAGCCGGTGGCGTATTTACTACTTTTAGTAGTAGCCGTAGTCGTGCAATTCAAGATATTAATAGCTTAAATCCAAATCAAGTTTATTGGGCTTTAACTAAAAAACACAAGAATGCGGAAGCTCGTCGCTATTTAGAGAAGGTTACCGCGTTTAAAAAAGAGTTTAATTCAGGGAAGATTTAGCGATAAAATCGCCTATTCGATGAATTATCAATCAAACAATCAAAAAAAAAGACTATTTTGAAAAAAAAAGTTGACGGTTGAGGCAAAAATCCGTTTAATAGCGCTCGTTGCCCGGATAGCTCAGTCGGTAGAGCAGAGGATTGAAAATCCTCGTGTCGGTGGTTCGATTCCGCCTCCGGGCACCATACAATAAGATTGTTGGTGTAGTTCTAGATTTATTAATTAAATGCTAGATCACGAATAGTCAAAAGAATTTAGTGTGCCGACTTAGCTCAGTAGGTAGAGCAACTGACTTGTAATCAGTAGGTCACCAGTTCGACTCCGGTAGTCGGCACCATTCTTTTGCCTCGATAGCTCAGTCGGTAGAGCAGCGGATTGAAAATCCGCGTGTCGGTGGTTCGATTCCGCCTCGAGGCACCATTATTTGGT
>JAAGZR010000527.1 GCA_024206155.1 Aliivibrio sp. | reverse complement strand
CATCCATTTAGGTGGTGATGCCAGGGGTAACTATTCTAAACCTTACATATGCGAGGAAATGGATGCCTTATTATCTCAATCCACATTTCTAGAAATAGAACTGACCAATGGAGAAATTTATACAATTGATTGCGACAATGGAGAAGCGTATTTCGATTTCGATACGTTCGATGCGTACACCATAAACTTTGATGAGGAATTAAGCGAAGAGCAAATTGAAGAGATAAAGGACAAAATGGAGCTTGTATAATTATCAAAGTAGGTTAACTGATGAGGCTTAAAATAGCCGAAACATCCTTTCGAGGATGTCTTAACCAATAAAACAAATCAAGATGGAATCAATTGTAACTTACAAGGTAACTAACGCTGACCTATTCAATAGCGTTGACGATGTAGAGTTTAACCTTAAAGCTAAAGGTGGCACATACAAGTTTAAATACAGAGATGCATACTTTCAAGGTGACGTGTCAATAGAGGTCAATGGAGAGTGGAAGACCATAAGCGGACAGCATGGTGCAAACGACTATGCAGATGATTATGGATTTGAAATTGTGAAGTCATGAATAAGTTTAAAGTAACAGAGCGAATGCTCAATGCGTTTTGCATCGTAATGATAATGATTGCAATTATATTTTTATAAAACCAAATGGTGCTAGGGACAAAGGACTGAGAATGCCAGTCGGGGGAGTCACATCCCCTTCCGCTCAAACCAATTAAAATAAATAGTTATGGAATTTGAAATCAAAAACGTAAAACCATTCGAGGTTGAACCTCGTGACTTCACAGTTGAATGGAACAAAATCAAAAGTGTCTACAAGGGTAGACTTAACGCTTGTTCTTGTGGATGTGAGGGTGAGTATTTGTACACTCAACACTACGCAAAATGCATAGCAAAGAACGATGGTAATCGTTTGCTT
>JAAGZR010000065.1 GCA_024206155.1 Aliivibrio sp. | reverse complement strand
GCATCTCAACCAAACATACTCGCTATTTTTGGCGATGATGTTGGTTACTGGAATATCAGTGCTTATAACCAAGGCATGATGGGTTACGAAACCCCAAACATTGACCGTATTGCAAACGAAGGTGCCCTTTTTACTGATCACTATGGTCAACAGTCTTGTACAGCTGGACGTTCTGCTTTCATTACAGGCCAAGAACCATTTCGAACTGGGTTATTGACCGTTGGTATGCCGGGCTCTGATCACGGTATTCCAGATTGGGCACCAACCATTGCGGATCTATTAAAAGATCAAGGTTACATGTCGGCTCAATTTGGTAAGAACCATCTTGGTGATCAAGATAAACATTTGCCAACCAATCACGGTTTTGACGAGTTCTTTGGTAATCTTTATCACTTAAATGCGGAAGAAGAACCTGAGACTTATTACTACCCTAAAGATCCTGAATTCCGTAAAAACTACGGCCCTCGTGGTGTAATTAAATCGTATGCCGATGGCAAGATTGAAGATACCGGCCCGATGACGCGTAAACGTATGGAACACGCTGATGAAGAGTTCTTAGATGCATCGCTCGCATTCATGGAAAAAGCCGTTAAAGCGGATAAGCCTTTCTTTATTTGGCATAACACCACTCGTATGCATGTATGGACTCGTCTGCAAGAGAAATACCAAGGTGCATCAGGCATCAGTATTTATGCTGATGGTATGCTTGAGCACGATGACCATGTCGGAATTTTACTTGATAAGCTGGATGATCTTGGCATTGCCGATAACACCATTGTTATTTATTCAACCGATAATGGTGCAGAAACAGCAACATGGCCTGATGGCGGTGCAACTCCATTCCATGGCGAGAAAGGGACAACATGGGAAGGCGGTATGCGCGTTCCACAACTTGTTCGCTGGCCGGGAACTATCGAACCAGGCTCTAAAATCAATGAAATGATGGCACACCAAGATTGGCTTCCAACCTTGCTTGATGCGGCAGGCGTTCCTAATGTGAAAGAAAAGCTAGCTAAAGGCTACAAAGCCAATGGCAAAGAATTCAAAGTTCATATTGATGGTTACGATTTCAAACCGTACTTTGAAGGAAAGACAGATAAAGGCCCTCGTGAATCCCTACTTTACTTCACTGCAAATGGTGAGTTAAACGCAGTTCGCTGGCAGGATTGGAAATTAAACTTTGCAGTGATGGAAGGTAATATTTCTAACGCGGTACGTCTAGAGCCAAACTGGCCTCAAATTATCCACCTACGTGCTGACCCATTTGAAAAAGCACCACATGAATCTGGTATGTACTTGCGCTGGATGGCAGATAACATGTGGTTATTTGTCCCTATTCAAGACGTATTAGGTGACTTCTTCTCAACGCTGCCTGATTACCCGATGCAAAATGGGACAATTATGAACCCTGCAACAATTACATCAGAATCCTTGCAGCTTAAAGGGAAAATGCAGCAACTTGATAAACTACAGCAACAAATGAACAGCTTAAACGTGAAATAATTGAATCGTTAAGTTAATAAATGAAAGCCCTCGATGGATTAACATTGAGGGCTTTTTGTATACATAAAATGGTGAGATTATCGACGAATGCACGTAGTACAACCACGGCACGCTGAGCGAGTGTGGGGGTCTAACCGTCCTCTTTGAATCTTACAATAGGCATTTCTTAATGCGCGACGAGCCGAAAACCAATCATCTGGTTTCGCAAGCAGCAAGTTACCATTAATCCGTTTCATTAATGGCACTCGATATTCATTGATAAACTTACTGTCAAACTCAATATCAAAATGTCCAAGAACCTGCTCTACTGAAGTAAAGCTAGCAATAATTTTTTGGATTTCAGCTTGGCTCATCGGTAATATTAATGCTTAAACGTGTTCATTTCAGTCGCGCTAGTAGCGGTAAGATCACCCGATGGATTTAATAGATGTGGTAAAATCTTAGGCAAATTTAGCGTAATGTCTTTATCTTCAACAGCATAAATAACTTCGTTATACCAACCTAATAACCCCATTGATGCATAGCCAATTGCATCATTGTCTTCACGATGCTCAATGATGATTTGTAGAAAACGCAAAATCGCTTTATCGTTTGATCCCGCTTGCTCACGAGTGCTATGAAAAATTTTAGTTGATTCAGCAACTAACCCTTCATATTCAGTTTCAACTGCCACTTTAAAAGAGCCACCATCAACAGAAATTTTCATTATCTTTTCAACCATTATTTGTTCTAATTAAGGCGCATAGTAACGAATAAAAATCGCGTTGTCCTAACCACTTCTATTACCAACTTGATCTAAGTAAAGAAAATACACGCCATGATTATTTTTTAATCTTAACGGTCTTCATTAATCCTACTTGGCGTTATTTGTGCAATAACTCAATAAAAAAGTATATCTACTTAGCTTGAGTTGTATTTTGTGTTGGTTGCCCACACAAATAAGCGTTACCAAACATAGTAACAGAGCTTGAAAAATCTAAAGGCTGATATAGATACAATGTATCCGCACCCAGTGCTGCCGCTTTAATACGCATTTGGTTTAATGTACCCCAAACCATATCTTTATCAGCGTGTAGCCAGTAATCGTAAAAGTGGCCTTCTGAGCCAAATACAATCCCCAAACGTTGACAATCTTTAACTACTTCAACTTCATCCCAGATCACATCTACTTTTTCTGATTCTTGAGTTGGGAAAGTCACGCAACCTGTTAATATCATTGACGATGCTAACATAGAGCTAGCTATTAGCGTTTTCATTAATTAATCACTAACCAAATAAATGTTGCGCGATTTTAGTGAAAATTTAGCCACTGGCAAGTAATAATCTAAATTTTATTAATTGTGCCCAGCTATTTTATTAACGCCACTTATTTACTTCTTCGTCTGCGTTAGCACGACGAGCCGCTGCTGCAACTTCTTTATCAACAATCGTTTGACCTATAGGTGCAATTGAGATCACAGCAAGTTTCAAGTGCTGAATAGCAAATGGAATACCAATAATTGTCACAAAACAAGCTACCGCTGACATTACATGGCCAATCGCTAACCAAAAACCTGCAAAAATAAACCACAGAACATTACCAATAAAACCAAGGCTGCCTGTGCCTATGTCTTCGTTTCGGGTTAATTCATCACGATAAATCGCTTCTTTACCAAACGGGAAAAAAGAAAAACCAGCCATAACAAAACACGCTCTTCCCCATGGAATACCAATGATACTAATAAAGGCTAATACACCAAAAAAGCACCATGCTAGACCCATGAATACACCACCAAAAAGGAACCAAATTAAATTACCAATTGCGCTCATTTTATTTCCTTACTTTATCATTCTATTTCTGATAATTGATTAAACCGTAAATTAGATCACTGCAGTTAATCGTCAGCGCCACACTTTACACATTCATCATAAGTTCTCTCACCTTCACTAATGACCGTGTATTGACCCACACAGTTTTCACACAGTGCAAGTACAGGATAGGCTTCTTTTTGTTTTTTGGAAGACGTATTTCCTTCCGTTGTATAAAATTTTCTCACAAGCACTCCCAAGTTAGGAAAATTCTTATATAGAAAAACACTCGACAATATGAAGTGTCGAGTGTTTTTTAAATCTAGAGCATTAATTACCAGTTATCTGGGTATTTTCTTTTGTTCTTCTTGCCTGTGCCTTCTGGCTTTGCGACTGGTTTAATCGCTTCTAATAAGGCCTCTGTGATCTCTTCATCTACTTCAAAACCCTCTACTTGCTCACGCTCAAGTCGGATCTTGTTTTTCTTCTCAATAATTTTAAAGTGATGGTAATCTTCATAATCGATTAATGATAATGCTAGACCTACCTCACCTGCACGGCCACTTCGACCAATACGGTGCATGTAATCTGCTGGGCTTCTTGGCAAATCAAAATTGATAACCACTGGCAGTTTTTCAATATCTAAACCACGTGCGGCAATATCTGTAGCAATCAGTACATCAATCTCGCCCGCTTTAAAACCTTCAAGAACACGGCTACGAGCGCCCTGACCTTTATCACCATGGAATACCTCTGCAGCAATTCCACGCTTTGACAGTTTATCGGCTAGGTGATTACAACCGTTTTTAGCGTTGACAAAAATAAGTACTTGTCGCCATTGCTGTTGATGAATCAAATGCGCTAATACGGCTGTTTTTTCACCTTTATTAACAGTAAATACGCGCTGCACTAAAGTACTTGCATCTGCGCTTTGTAATTGCAGTTCTACTGGATTATTAAGTAATGCCTGAGTTAACGTTTCTACTTCTTCTGGAAACGTTGCTGAAAATAACAGTGTTTGTTTTTGCTTTGGCGCTAACGCTAATAGCTGAGACAATTCTTCAGTAAAACCGAGACTTAACATTCTATCGGCTTCATCAAGTACTAAGGTTTTTACTTGGCCTAACTTAATTGCATTACTTGAGATCAAATCTAGTAATCGACCTGGCGTTGCAACTAAAATGTCGCAACCACCACGAAGGTTCAGCATTTGTTTATTAACAGATACACCGCCAAATACAGACACCGTTTTAATCGCACCATTAAAATGCGCGGAATATGATTTAATGCTATCAGCCACTTGCTGTGCCAATTCACGAGTTGGAACTAACACTAAACCAGTAACATAATTGCCTTTATTGCTGTGGGATTTTCCTGACTGCTGCTCAAAAATTTGCTGCAACATAGGCAATGCGAACGTCGCTGTTTTACCTGAGCCTGTATTTGCCCCTGCAATTAAATCACGTCCGGCTAATACACTTGGGATAGCTTGTGCTTGAATAGGCGTTGGCTGTTGATATTCCAGCTCTGTTAATCGTGCTAACAATGGTGAAATAAGGCCAAGTTCTGCAAAGTTGGCTGGTGCTGTCGTCGTGGTCATGAATATAAAGGGCTCAAAGCTAAAATAATAGCCGGTTATTTTAGCCTATTTATATCCTCTACGGCTAATTAAATCGTTTTTTTCCAATACGCATAAAGGCCATTAATATCAGACGAACACAGTAAGCCCATTGCACCTTTAATTTTCTCATCACACCACTGCCACCACTCATGATCATTGCTTCTGTACCAATCCAAACATCATTACCAATAATGGTATCACCAGCACTCTCAAAGCCATCTTTGGCATCAGCAAAGTTATCATTATCTTGATAGAAAAATGGAAACGTACTTACCCATTTATGTTGGTGCCCTTAGTTTCCTGCCACCATAAAAACAGCGCTTACCCAATAGAACAATAACTACCAATAATTAGCTTATCAATATCTGTTCTATCAGAAAGCAACTAGCGAGCACAATCATCAAAGCTGTGATTATGGTAATAACCAGACTAGTAACTGTGCTCACCAACAATAATATTGGGGTTAGTTACTTGTTCTTTTAATGACTTACCAATAAAAGGGCTTTCAAAATCATTATTCATAATTGAGTCTCTCTTTGATAGAAAACTAGATATTATCTAACATAAAAAAGCATTAAATCACTCTTTATTGGTTTAGACACATTTAAAGGCAATATCTTTTTCACCCATCATAGAAGCGTAACCAAAGCGAATCATATGTTGATTAAATAGTAATAATTAACCGTCAATAAGAAGCTGACAACTAAATAATAAACTGATTCAGGGCGTATTATTCAAGTCCTACGCTTGGTCCGAAAATTTAGAATACAATTCAGGTTCTTTGCTTAATAAATTAGGTACCTTAATGGCTAAACCTGTTGGGTTACGTCTTCCTTGCTCCCAACTTTTCACGGTATCAACGCTGACATCCATTGTCTGTGCCAACTCTTTTTGCGTTACATGTAACTGTTCTCGGATGGCCTTTACGTCTGCTATTTCATAACGTGTAAGTTACCTTCTAAATTTCCTTTTTTTATTTCAACCGCTTGCTCTAGTGATTTAATGATGTCATCTGCAATACTACTCATGGTAGTACCTCATTTTCAATATAGAAACTAGCTTCTTCATCCGTGATTAAAACTTTACGCTGCCACTCAAACAACGGGGTTTCAATAAACTCAATTACATGACTGATAACCCTATCCTCCTTGATAGTGAAGTGAGGTACATAGTACCCCTTTAATTATGAGTATATCCCAAATTAAAATGTGATCACCCCATCATTGGTGGTGCTGCTATCCCTGTCGTTCAAGGTCTACTGGCTAACTCTATTAGTATGCAATCGTCCTTTATCGTGAATGCCGTATGTTTTTCTGTTGTTTTCTTTTACTTCATGAATGAAAAGAAACACAAACAAGCTTTCACTAATAACAACGCAGTACGTGCATAATCCATCAATACAACTAAGGCCACCACTTGATGGCTGGCACATTGATTAACGAGTTGCCCTATATTCACTATCCCATTATCAAAAACGCTTTTCAAATCAGAAAAAAATACCTTAATCAGCTCAACCGATTTCCAGGTAAGTACATTTACTTATCAGTCAGGTGTTGAAGCCATTGAAATTCAAAACTCACAAGGCCACCTTATTGTTTTGCCTTTTATGGGACAAATGATTTGGGATGCGGAGTTTTTAAATATCGACCTCTGCATGAAAAATATGTTTCGTGAACCAAAGCCAGCAAAAACGATTATTGAAACCTACGGCTGCTTTGCATTTCACGCTGGCATGATCAGCATGGGTTGCCCTACGCCATTAGACACGCATCCACTGCATGGTGAAATGCCATGTGCTTCGATGGACCAAGCGTGGTTAGAGATTGATTCAGACAGAATTACATTAAAATGAACCTATTGAATACGTCATAGGTTTTGGTGACCATTACCTTGCCACATCTTCTGTATCATTAAAGAAAGACAGCAGTATATTTGACATTAATATGAGCGTATTTTGATGATGCCTTGATGACGCAAACCATTCCAGATAATGGCATCACACTACGAGAAAGTATCCCAACTCATGTGAAACCGACAGAGCAATGGAAAGCCTATAATGACGAATTAAAAGTATCATCACCCATTCATACCCTCAACAAACCAGAGATGTATGACCCTGAAATCGTTTATTTTATGGATAATATTTCTCAATACGGTGAAACCGCTTCTTTCCAAATGGATATTGGCGAACACCGTCTCCTAACCGAGTTTAGTACCGCTGAATTTAACAGCGCGACTCGATGGATTTTATACAATGGCGATCAACAAGTGGCTGCTTATGCATTACCTGCAACCTGCCGTCCTGAAGGATTCCTTACGGCAGAAGAGAAAGGAACGTTGCTCTATTTGCAACCTAATGAAGAGCGTCATTTCTCGGTTCATACAGGGATTTGTCACAAATAAAGTCACGCTTATCCGCTAAAAGCACAATAAGTAAAGGTCGATCACACTTAGCTATATTATTGGATGAAATCACATTTGCATTCACTTAAAATAGCCATCGAAACGTTTCGATGGTGATAGCATCCATAATATTAAGGATTATTTATGAAAAAGAACACGCTTCTCAACGCCGATTTATCCCATTGCATTGCCACTCTGGGTCATACTGACGAAATCACCATTTGCGATGCAGGCTTGCCTATTCCTGCCTCATCTAAACGCATTGATTTAGCGTTAATTAAGGGCATTCCTACGTTCATTGATACCGTAAAAGCAACACTTTCTGAGATGCAAATTGAAGGCGTTATCCTTGCTGAAGAATTTAAAACCATCAGCCCAGAATGCCATGCAGAATTACTCAGCTTAATTGAGATAGAAGAAGCATTAAGAGAGAAGCCAATTGCCATTTCTTATCTGCCTCATGAAACATTTAAAACGCGCACTCACCAAAGTAAAGCCATCGTTCGTACTGGTGAATGCACCCCTTATGCCAATGTGATTTTTCAATCTGGCGTGGTTTTTTAACCTATTACCCTCATTTAATTAATTATAATTCCTGATCCTAATACATCAGGAATTAATCCAAAATATAAAGGCGCATTATGAATAAATTAGTTGTTTTAGGTAGCGTAAACGCAGACCACGTTCTTCAAGTTGCTTCTTTCCCTCGACCTGGCGAGACGTTACATGGTCACAGTTATTCCGTTATTCCTGGTGGCAAAGGAGCAAACCAAGCCGTTGCTGCTGCACGTTTAGGCGCTGATATCGCATTTATCGCAAGCGTAGGTGATGACAGCTTTGGCCACCAAATGATTGAAGCATTTAAAATTGATGGCATTAATACCCAAGCCGTAATGATTGAAGAAAACACCCCAACAGGCATTGCAATGATCCAAGTAGCAGCAACGGGTGAAAACAGCATCTGTATTTCAGCTGAAGCGAATGCGCGTTTAACGGCAGATCGTATCGCTCCTCATCACCGATTAATCGAAGCGGCCGATACTCTATTAATGCAGCTTGAAACACCTATTGAAACCATAGAAAGTGCAGCCAAAATAGCAAAAGTATCCGGAACAAAAGTAGTATTAAACCCGGCCCCTGCGCATCCTCTTAGCGACGATTTATTGCAACTTATTGATGTAATCACGCCAAACGAAACAGAAGCTGAATTATTAACAGGCATTCAAGTCTCTGATACAGCCAGTGCTCAACAAGCGGCAGATGCACTTCATGCAAAAGGCATCGAGACAGTAATGATCACCTTAGGCAGTAAAGGCGTTTGGATAAGCCAAAATAGTTCTGGTCGCCAAGTCGAGGGCTTTAAAGTCAAAGCCACCGATACAACTGGAGCGGGTGATACTTTCAATGGGGCTTTTTTAACGGGTTTACAATCAGGTAAAGACGTCGATGATGCCATCAAGTTTGCCCACGCTGCTGCCGCTATTTCTGTGACAAGAGCAGGAGCACAAACTTCTATCCCATCGCTTGAAGAAGTGAACGCATTCTTAGAAAAACATCAATAATATCAATTCCATTAATTATCCGATTCATTATACTAAGCAATCCATAAGGACAAGTTTGCTGTACATGAATCGGATAATTAAATTTAAGGATAATTATGGCCACCATTAAAGACATTGCTCGACACGTTGGTGTATCAACCTCAACCGTTAGCCATGTATTAAATAAAACACGATTTGTGAGTGAAGAAATCTCTGAACGTGTCATGGCGGCCGCAAAATCATTAAATTACACGCCATCCGCACTGGCTCGAAGCTTGAAAGTTAACCACACTAAAACCTTTGGCATGTTAGTTACGACTTCTACCAACCCCTTCTTTGGTGAAGTGGTCAAAGGTGTAGAGCGTCGCTGCTATGAAAAAGGCTATAATCTGATTTTATGTAACACAGAAGGCGATGCCGAGCGTGTGCATTCTAGCTTAGACACTCTATTACAAAAACGAGTCGATGGCTTATTACTGATGTGTACCGAAATTGAAGCTCAAGTTCTCGAACTCTTCTCACGCTACCCAGCAGTACCAACTGTTGTGATGGATTGGGGGCAAATTGATTTTCCAAGTGATAAGATTCAAGATAATTCACACCATGGCGGTTACTTAGCCACTAAATACCTTATTGAGCAAGGTCATACCGAAATTGGTTGCTTAACAGGCCCATTAAGTAAGCAGCAAGCACAGCAACGTTTAAGTGGTTTTGTGCAAGCGATGGAGGAGTCAGGATTAGAAATCAATAAAAACTGGATTGCCTCTGGTGATTTTGAATGTGAAGGTGGTGAAACGGCATTTAATGAACTTCATAGTCGAGGGAAATTACCTACCGCACTCTTTGTATCCAATGACATGATGGCAATGGGTGTCATTAATTGCGCGAGTAAAAAAGGCATTTCAGTCCCTAATGACATTTCAATTGTGGGCTATGATGATATTAAAATGGCTAAATATATTACGCCATCGTTAACCACTATCCATCAGCCAAAACATCGATTAGGGCAGCAAGCCGTTGATTCATTATTGGAAAAAATCCAAACTAAATCAGAAACTAATCATGTAATACAGCTTGAGCCGACTTTAGTCGTGCGTGATAGCGTCAAAGCAATAATCGCTTAATTTATTATCCCAACAATAGTCTAACAAAGATAGAGTGCACTCAAGGCAAGCACTCTATCGTTAATACCCTTCTCGTACCGCAAGATAGCGTGCAAATTTAGGTATTCCGTTATCTGTATAGCCATTATATCGGTAAGTAATTTGCTGCCCCAATTTAGGCGGTTCTTCTCTTAATGCTTGCGTTAACCCACTGCCGATCTTAAATTCTTTTCCATCTGGCATTTTCAATATCAATGCCCCAACCATACCCCGATACTTTCCTTTTCCTGCGGTATAGCCAATAACAATTGCTTCTGCATCCTGATGTTTTTTCAGTTTAATCAAATCATCATGTCGTCCTGGACGGTATACAGCATCAACTCTTCTCAACATTACCCCTTCCCCTTTTCGTGCTGAAATATCTTCTAATACGTCAAACAGCATTTCTTCAGAGCTTATCGGATGTTGATCTACTAATTTTAAATGTGGAATATCAAGCGCTTTAATCATGGTTGATAATTCATAGTACCGTTTTGGAAACATCCCCGCAGAGTTGGGCAAGTCAAACATCATAAATCGAATGTCTCTCCAAGACGCTTCGTCAGGCTCAGAATCAAGCACCGTCCTTGCTACTTTTTGAAAACCACCACGACCTGCCCATAACTCCCCATCAATAGGATGATCAGGCAAAGGATCGGTAAACCAATCTGGCGCGTGCAATTTGTGTCCTTTTCGAGTTAACAGTTCAGAACCAGACCAATAAGCCCTTATACCATCGAGTTTTTCACTCAACCAGTAGGCATCAATATCAACTGAACTCTCATAATTCATCGCCAGTGAAATCGCAATTGTGGCGGTATTTGGCTCATCCAAAGCAATAACAGGTTGTGAAAGTACTCCCAAAGCAACAAGTGTTGAGAGTTGAACCTTATTCATTTAATTATCTCCTATGTACATATAAATAATACAGCTCATTAGCGAGCTATCATTGCATATTATTTATACAACAAAAGAGTTACTCGATAGTTATCCATTTCTCTACGATCCATATCTACATTCAATGTAATCTGACTTTAAACAATGCATATTTATTTGCATCCATTCAACAGGGCCTGTTTGTATATACATTATTACGATTTTTGTTAGTAAATTGACTTCTGAAATACCAACTCTACTATTTATCCCGAAAGAGAGGGATGATCTAACTTTTCCTTATTCTCAACACCACTTTGCATAATCACTGCATCGTTATTACAAAATGGTGTCATGGTTACCGTAATATCCCCTAAAGTATCCTCAGACGAAACGGCTTTGCAATGCTCTTTAACCATATAAGAAACATGAATTTTTAATACCAAAATACTGATAATACCAAACACAATATTACCTAGAGCTTGTCCATAAAGAACACCAATACCGCCATACCACTGCGCCCCAAAATAAACGAATGGCAAAGTACCAATAGTGGCTTTACTTAAATTAAGTGCCGTTGAATACAATGGCTTGCCTAGATTATTAAAAGACGTATTCGCAACAAACATGGCACCATTAAAAATAAAAGTAATAGCAACCACGGTACAGAATGTCGTCATAATAAGAGCAGCATCGTCCACCAAGCTAAACCAAGCAATAATTTGATCTTGAAGTAGGTACAAAATCAAAGAAACGAAGACACAATAAACCGATGAAAATAATAATGAATTTCTTAACGTCTCTTTTACTCTGTCGACTCGTTTAGCACCGTAATTTTGTCCAATAATAGGCCCAACAGCTCCTGACATAGCAAATATAACCGCAAACGTAACGGGGATTAAGCGGCCAATAACGGCGAAACCAGCCACAAAATCTTCACCAAATGGCGCAAGTGTCGAGGTCACTATCGCATTTCCAATTGGCGT
>JAAGZR010000526.1 GCA_024206155.1 Aliivibrio sp. | reverse complement strand
TTTCTTCAAATCTTATCGCTTATGACGCAATTGCTATTATCACCCACCCAGAGAACCCAATTAATAATCTTTCTACTGATAATATATGGAAGATTTATCATGGAGATATTACTAACTGGGAACAAGTTGGTGGAGAAGACAAGGAGATTGCTGTTATAGCAAGAGAAATAGCATCAGACTCTCGCTTTTCATTTGAAAAACACCTTAAACTAACCAAAGAAATCAACTCATTTACAGTTTCCGACATCAGCAAAAAAGCGATTGTTGTAAACGGTACAAGCATGGTGAAGAGTATTGTTGCATGTAACCCACACGCGATTGGTTATGTATCTTCGGGATCGATTGGTGATCTTGCACAATTGCAAGTTGTTAAAATTAATGGTATTTCGCCGAGTAGAGAGTCTATATCAGATAAAAAATATCCACTGTCTCGCCCTTTCTTGTTCGTATATAAAAATGAAGATCTTTCTTATGAGTGACGTAAATTCATTGATTACATAAACTCAAACCAATCAATTTCTAAAATAAAATCATTAGGTTATGTAAAAGAATAGTTGAAATAAAATAGCGAATAATTTATTGTGAAAATCAATATCTGATAATTAATATAGTCAGAATCACAACAAGGAAGAAACATGTTAACTGTAAATAGCTATTTTGAAGACAAAGTTAAATCAATTGGCTTTGTTCAAAAGAACAATTCAATTTCTGTTGGTGTTATGTTACCGGGTAACTATACTTTTGGAACTAATGCAGCAGAGAAAATGTCTGTAATCACAGGTGCTCTTACTATAAAGCGCTCTACTGATGCTGATTGGATAACGTTTAGTTCTGGAGAAGATTTCTCAGTTGAAGGAAACTCTTCATTTGACGTAAAAGTTGAAGTTGAAACCGCATACTTATGTGAATACTTATAATCAGTAGAGTATACAATTTACTCAGCTATTTAATAAAAAAGCCAAGTGAATGAAGGTTCACTTGGCTTATTATATTCTTAATGTATAAACAACGGTTTATTCGTCATCTACTACTAATTTTTTTGGTTTTTTCTTTGGCATAAACACTTGATCACCCACTGCTACGTTAGTGTGGAATGAGTTATCACGTTTCTTCGCTGTTTTTGGCTTATGAGTTCCGCGTTTTGCTGTATTTTTCTTAGCATCTGCTTTCTTCACAAACGTACGTTTCTTCTTAGGTACAAGCCCTTTGAATTTGCCTTTTAGATCTTCAAATACAGAGAACGTTAATTCTTTTTGTAAGAAATTCTCTATACGCTTAAAGCTTTCCCAGTCTTTTGGACCAACAAGAGAAATCGCTGTACCTTTCTTACCAGCACGCCCTGTACGCCCAACACGGTGAACGTATTCTTCCATATGTTTTGGCATATCGAAGTTGATAACGTGAGTTACGCTAGTTAAATCTAAACCACGCGAAGCAACATCTGTTGTCACTAGTATTTTATGTGCGCGACGCTCAAACTGGCTCATAATGTTATTACGAGCGGTTTGATTCATGTCACCACTTAATGCAACAGCTTTAAGGTTACGCTCGTTAAGTAGATTAGTTAAACGATCGGTATCAACACGTGTTGCTGTAAAGATCATGATTTGGAAGTATTTTTCCGTTTCAATAATTTTATCTAACAGCGCTTGTTTATGATCTAAGTGATCACATAAGTAAAAACTTTGCGTAATATCTGTATGCTCATCTGTTGATAAACCAACAGAAACAAACTTAGGATTATCAAGCATATTACCAGCAAACTGAGTTACCGCATCATGATCTAACGTTGCAGAGAACATAAGAGTTTGACGGCGACGATGGTTTGCTGCTTGATGAATTTTTTGAAGATGATCTGCAAAACCTAAGTCAAGCATACGGTCTGCTTCATCAAGAATAAGCATTTCCAATCCATTTAAGAATAAAGATTGATGCTCTAGGTGATCAGCTAAACGACCAGGAGTTGCTACGATAAATTTAGGGAACTTACGCAGTGCATTTACTTGATCATTAAAGTTTTCACCACCAGTGATCAATGCAGCATCGTATGTTAACCCGCCCAACATTGCACGTAGGTGCGTATATACTTGTTTTGCTAGTTCACGTGTTGGCGCTAAAATCACAGCTCGTGGATCATTTTTAGAAAACGACTTTGATTTAAGTGATTTATGTAGCATTGGTAATACAAATGCGAGTGTTTTACCTGATCCTGTTTTTGATGATGCAAGAATGTCTTTTCCTGCCATCGCTATGGGAACTGCTTTACGCTGAATTTCAGTTGGTTTTTTTATGTTCTGGTGAGCGAGATTTTTTAATAGGCGATTATCTAAACCTAAATCTTTAAATTGCAAAAGCTGCACTCCAATTTCGAGTATTATTGATGGATAACCAGTCATTCTGGTCTAATGAGGCGGAGTATAGCATAAGACTCCTTTAACCTTGCACATAATTCTTTATGTGGTCACTTACACTCACCCACCACTTTGCTACAATGTCACAATAAACGATAAGATAGAAAATATCATTAATAATAAGTAATAGAGAAGTCTATGAGCATTCAAATCACTGGAACAATAGCAAAAATGCGCGCATCTCTACTTGATGGCGCAGTACAATATCGTCTACCGGTAGGAGACGAAGAGGTCGAACTCAACGCACTCATTGGTCAAACGCTAACATTAACGCATACGGGTAATATTTTCTGTTGCTCTTGCGGTAAAAAAACAAAGAAAAGTTACTCACAAGGACACTGTTTTGTCTGTATGAAAAAACTGGCAAGCTGCGATATGTGCATAATGAAACCAGAAACTTGTCATTATGCACAAGGGACTTGTCGCGAACCTCAGTGGGGAGAAGCAAATTGTTTTGTTGACCACTATGTTTATCTATCAAATACTTCAAGTTTAAAGGTGGGTATTACTCGTCACACTCAAATTCCAACGCGCTGGATTGATCAAGGTGCAACACAAGGGTTACCAATAGCTAAAGTTAAGAACCGTTTAATTTCAGGATTAGTTGAAATTGAATTAGCAAAATTAATCGCTGACAAAACCAATTGGCGTACGCTTTTAAAAGGCAACAATGAGCCTCTCGCCTTAAAAAAAGCTGCATTAGAGCTATTACCACAAGTTGAAAAAGCCATCGCTAAAATTCAAGCTGAACACGGAGAAGATTCTGTTGAGTTATTAGATGAGAATATTCTTGATATCGCATTCCCAGTTAATGAATTTCCAACCAAAATTGTCAGTCATAACTTTGATAAAAACCCTGAAGTTACTGGCGTATTAAATGGCATAAAAGGTCAATATTTACTGTTTGATACAGGTGTGATTAATATTCGTAAATTCGGTTCTTATGAAGTAACTGTGACTGTGTAACTTAAAAAGGGCACTCATTGTATAAATGAATGCCCTGCCTAATTATTTTATATGGTAGTTTGAACTTTCGTGATTAAATTTTACTTTTTCATCCTTTAAGTTTTAATTATAACACTACAAGCATAGGCGATTATAATCACAATGAGTTCATGAGGACTTGCTGTCTATCATTTATTTTGTCTTACTGTGTGACTTTACTCCACAATTGATTCTAATTTATTTGATTAGATTTATTGATTGAGCTATCAATATGAAGTGCAACTGTAGGGAGTCAGGCATGATTTTAGCCACACAAGATGAATTTGAACCATACTTATTTATTGATAGTAAAAGTGGCTCATACTACTCAAAATATGAAAATTTGATATTACAAAGTGTATTTCAACCCATAGTAGATATTCAAAATCAAGTGATTGGATATGAAGCATTACTTCGTATCTTTGATCATAAGATGACACCAATACGCCCCGATCTTTTTTTCAAGAGTAAAACTCGTGAATTAGAAGATATATTAAATATTGAAAGACTTAGTCGGATTATCCACATCCGAAACTTTTCAACCTTTGCACCTAGCCATTGCCAACTCTTTCTTAATGTATTACCAGAGTCGGCCATCCATTTTCATCAGCATAAGCTTAATAATATCAATATTTCTTTACTTGAGGTTAGAATAAAACAACTGGGTTTAACTCCCGAACAGGTGACACTAGAGTTACTTGAATTCCACTATCATGATGAAGAGCGATTAGCTACGGCTATTCAAGGTATTAAAGAACATGGGTTTAATGTGGCTATTGATGACTTTGGTTGTGAAGCATCAAGTAAAAAAAGAGTATCCAGTTTAAACCCTCATATCATTAAAATAGACCGTAAATTACTTCTGCAATACGATAAAGGATTAACTCAACCATTATTATCTGCTATTGCTTTAGCAAAAAAAGAAAATGCAAAAGTCGTTATTGAAGGCATAGAAACACCATTACAATATGAAAAAATGAAAGCATTAGGTGTTGAATATTTTCAAGGTTTTTTAATAGGTAAACCTTTACCGTTACATCAACAAAAACACCAAGCAGCGTAACTTCCCTTTACTCTTCTCACTTTGTCGCTAAAATAGCGTTTTTGATTTTTTAAAGGATTCACGCTATGTCCATCCAATGGTTCCCTGGTCACATGCATAAAGCTCAAAAAGAGATCGCTGAAGTGATCCCTAAGATGGATGTGATCATCGAAGTACTTGATGCTCGTATCCCTTTCAGTAGCGAGAATCCAATGATTGCCTCTCTACGCCAAGATAAGCCTTGTATTAAAGTTTTGAACAAGCGTGATTTAGCTGATCCTGAAGTAACTCAACTTTGGATTGAGCATCTTGAGAAAGAGCAAGGTGTTACAGCAATGGCAGTGACAACCAGTAACCCAGATGAAATCCATAAAATTATGGAAAGATGCCGTAAGTTGGTCCCGCACCGTGAAGCGATGGGAAAAAACGTTCGTACCATGATTATGGGTATTCCAAATGTGGGTAAATCAACCATCATTAATACCTTAGCCGGACGTATGATTGCTGTAACCGGTAACCAACCCGCGGTAACTCGTCGCCAACAACGTATTAATTTGCAAAATGGCGTTGTTCTCTCTGATACTCCTGGTATTTTATGGCCTAAAGTTGAAAACCCACACAGTGGTTTCCGTCTTGCTGCTACTGGTGCGGTTAAAGACACAGCAATGGATTACGATGAAGTTGCTTTTTATACTGTTGAGTATTTAGCAAAACAGTATCCTGAGCGCTTAAAAGAGCGTTATAACTTAGATGACTTACCAGATAACGATTTAGAGTTAATGGAAGCGATTGGTCGTAGTCGTGGTTGCTTGCAAGCTGGCGGGCGAGTTAATATCTATAAAGCGTCTGAAATTCTTCTTCATGAACTTCGTTCAGGTACATTAGGTCAATTAACTCTGGAGCTTCCTGAAATGATCCCTGCTGAGCTTGAAGCCGTTGAAATTGCAGCAGCGCTGAAAGTTGAACAACAAATTAAGAAAAAAGAAGAACGCCGTAAACGTTACTTGAAAAACAAACGTTAATTCTTTTTAAATATACAAAAAAAGAGAGGCTAACTAATAAGTTAACCTCTCTTTTTTATTATGATTGAGATCACTCTTCAATAAGCAGGCTCAGCAAGACGTCTTCTAGCTGATCCCACGGTAATAACTGAGTATCAATCACTTCTAATTTTGATTCCATGCCATCAATACTGAGTAAGTTGACTGACACAACACCGCTAGCAACATTGAATGCATAAAAACCTTTGTTAGTGTTCATCACCGCTTTTACACGTTCAGCAGTAAGAGCTGAGAGCATTGAAAATAACTCATCAAAATCAAATACCGATTCAGCCCCAAAGAACCAACCACAGCTAACATGACCCTGTCCTTTGTTTTCTTTACGGCAAAATTTTTGTCCCGGCTCTAATACCATCTCTACTATTTCTTGCTCTGCATGATGGTGATGGTGCTCTTCAATGGTTAATTCAAGTGTTCGCTTTTCATCTAACCAGTGTAATGGCAGTTCACCATGATTAATCATAGTCAATTTAGGTGAA
>JAAGZR010000525.1 GCA_024206155.1 Aliivibrio sp. | reverse complement strand
GAAGCCTATTACATCGTATACAAGCTTTATAGTGCCTACCTTCAAATCAATGATATAGAAAATGCAAAGCATTATTTAGATGAGGCAGAAAGACTTCTTAGAGCACAGAGTGACTCGATTGTTAAAGAAAACTTCCAAACAAACCAATTATTACTAGAAGCAGAATATCTTTCGATTACCGGAAAAGCAGAAGAAGCACTTATGCTACTAACGCAAGCCAGTGAGCGTCACGCAAATGGGCTTTCAAACAGCTTTTATCACTTTGATGTCACCTTATATAATGCTTATGGTAAGGTTTACAATCATTTAGGTTTGTATGATAATTCTATTAATCACCACACTTTAGCAAAAGAGGAGATTCAAAAGCGTAAACTCTTTTACTTAGAAGATGAAACCTACTTTTATTTATATGATGCTTATCTAAAACAGCAAGACTATCAAAAAGCAGCCTTTTATTTAGAAAAAAGCCACGCGGTAAAAGTAAAGCAATTGAATGACAATAACCAAGCACAAACTCAATTTTTACTTCACTCTTTTGATAATAAAAAGAAAGAAAATAGAATTCTAGAGCTTGAAAAAAACGCCATTAAGATAATGTTCTTCTCTGGTTTTCTGCTTTGTATCCTTGTCGTTATCGCTGCTTTTGTTCGAATTTTGTTCAGCAAAAACAAAAAGATAAATGCGCTTAATAGTAAATTGCATGATCTTAGTTTAACCGATGGATTAACAGCAGTACCGAACCGAAGAGCATTAGAGCTTCATCTTTTAAATAATAAACAGGATTTAACTATTCGCTCTGTCATGATGATAGACATTGATTATTTTAAAAAATACAACGACACCTACGGACATAAAAAAGGTGATGAAGCATTAACCGCTGTCGCCAAAGCGTTAAAAGAAAGCTGTAGAGAAAATGATTTTCTCGCTCGATTTGGCGGTGAAGAGTTTATTATTGTAATGAAGGATACCAATAAAGCAGAATCAATAAAGATGGCCGAAAAAATTCAAGCCAGCATTACGTCTTTATCTATTCTTCATAAGAACTCTGATGCATCTTCTTTTATTACCTTAAGCATAGGGATTACAACCTACTCTGTTAATAAAGAAGATGATGCAAATAATGAAAAGGCGATAATCAAAGCAGATAAGGCGTTGTACTATTCTAAGAACAATGGCAGGAATCAGAACTGCCACTTTTATGATATTTAAAGCCTGTAATTACACAGGCTGTAAATCATGCTGAAAAATAATTTTTGACTCGTTTGTTAACCGACATTTACCTGATACAGCGCATTTACTGGCTTTTCTACAAAATACGACCATACATGCTTAAATACTGCATGTTGATTTGGGAATGGAGCCAACTCTAACGCCTCTTCTAAACGACACCATTTGAACTCTGTATGTTCTTCATTTAGAGTCACCTTTTGCTCAGGTGGGCACATTACAACAAAAACAGGTATGAGCTGAATTACATTAACGCTAGCTTCATAAAATTGCTCCAGAAACTGAGCATTGTATAGGTTTGAAACTACTATTTGAGTCTCCTCCTTGAACTCACGAATAATAGCACCAATGCCGGTTTCACCTTCTTCAATTGAGCCTGCAACATGACACCAAAAACCACCTTTTACTCTTTTCATGAGTAGCATTTTCATTTCGCCATCAATTTTTGATAATGCCACACCTGACACAACAGATGAATTTAATGGGATCATATTAACCTCTAAATTTGTATTTTCACTTACCGTCCTAACACCACTAAAAACACCAAACCTCAAACTTGAATACTCGACTAAATCCCAACCTGAATTTCGCAAGCAAAAGTCATCTTATTGATGAGAGATCAGAACATAACTAAAAAAATAGTCCTACTTAAGACCTAAATCATACTGAAAGTAAGTATTAACACCATATTCATTTATTATTTACGTACTGAAGTTAACTTTTCTACAGCTAACTGTCCTAGCGCATCAGCAGCTAAAGGACTTGCTCCTGTAATTAATAAACGGTCACTGCAAACCGTATTATCAGCCTTACTATTAGCCAATACAACCCCAAGCCCTTTTAGTGTTTCACTTAACCCCCAAGGCATTTTACCCGGTAAATAACCAATCATAGGGGTTTGAGCATCGACTGAATCTGGAAAAACAGCCATTTTATAACCTTGATATAAAAACTCTGAATCCGTTTTTCTAGTTGATAAAAAAGCCGCTGGACCATGGCAGATAGAAATGGTAAATAGATCATTGTCATGCGCCCAATTCAGAACCGTACCAACAGATTGGTCTTCAGGGAGACCTAACATTGCACCATGACCACCAGGAATAAATATCGCTGCATAGTCTTCAGCGTTCAAGCCATTAGCAACAAGTTCACTTAGATTAATTGGATTTTCAAACTGATTTTTATATTCAGTGTAAATTGCATTCACATGAGTATCTTTCTGTGGAAATGCCCACATTTCGATAACCGTGGGTTTACCATTGGGCGTAGATATCTCAAATTCATAACCTGCGTTTCGGAGATGTAGCATAGGTACAAGAGTTTCAACTGGGTGATTTCCTGTTGAAAACAACTTCCCATTTTTCATTTCCATATTCTTTTGCTCAGTCACTAAAACTAAGACTTTTCTCTTGAGACCATTGATCGGAGTGTATGCTACTTCTTTGTAATTTGTCGTATCGGCTGTAGCAAGTTTCAAAGCAACCTTTGAAGGTGAATACGAACCATCCGATTCAAGCTTTGGGGATAATCCTAACAAGTTCCTTAACATAATTATGTTCCTTTTTAATATGTTGATTGGAAAATACTCAATCAAAGAATAACGTAGTGTTATAGTGTGAGCACCACGTAGCAACAATGCCACGCCTGCTGAAGCACTCTTAAGTTATTTGTTATCAAAGGAGACTTAACTAACTTTTATGACATCTTGTTCAACGAGAGTAAACAGCGAAATATGATCCCATTAGCTGCCTGTATTTAAGAGCCTCGCTTGGCGTAATCGAAGGGCAAAGTAGACAAATTTCAATCACTATGTAGCAATATTAAATTGCCTTTCCATAAATAGTAATTTTATAGAATTAGACTAACGCGCAAAAAGCTCTATTTGCGATTTTCTTTACCACCTAAGTACTCTGCATACTTTTTAGAAATTAGTTGATGTATATGAAGCCCTGTTTTACGAACAAGGTACCAATCTATCGCAGCTAAAACTACTAATCCTATTATTGTTCCCATATAAAGTCCTCCTTATCTGATTTAATAAAAAAATACCACAATTGGGGACATTTATAAAGCACCCATCCTTACAATCTTGATACAAAATCACAACAAAATATATAAACGGTAAGCAACGCGACCAACCTACCTACCTAAACCATTTTACCGTAATGACTACATTCAACGCATAGTAAAAACTCCACGCGTTGGGTATCACTCTTAAATGCTTTGTAGGGCTTTATCTGGCTAAGCTATACATCTTTAATTAAGATTTCGTCAGATAGATAAAATTCGTTTTTTAAGTCTTTCATTCGCTTGTCCGAAAAGTCAGCTGGGGTATATTCGTTAGAAGGTTTACTTTCTGAAACTAACCCTAAACGTTGATAAGCTTCTGCTACTAACTCACTACAAAAAATTGATGACAAATCCTCCTGATTCTTACCAAGAGGTCCGTCATATGCCGCTTTAAAAAGCTCGACTTTACTTTTTTCGTAGTACTTTCCTTGAAGGTCTTTTCTCAAATCCATCAACTTTTTAAGAGCATTGACAGGAAGTTCGGTTCCTTTCAGATGGCGAATAGCAACATCACCGTCATATTTATTAATTCTGTCACTTAAAGGGACAAGTTGCACTCCTTTCCGTAATTTCCCTGATTCAAGATCTTTGATGTTGCTTAAAGTCGTTGACTCCCAAATAGCAACAAAATCATATTCAGGTATTTTAAGGATTAATCCACAGTGTGACCATTTACTTAATGTGCCGAGTTTAATGATATTACTAAAGTGACCTTTTCCAGAAAACAAAACTATGTCCCCTGTACTTATTTCACTACGAATAGATAAGTATGATGTAGCCATGATAACGTTCCTTTATCAATGTTTGGTTAGATTTCTACTTCTATTTCTACTTCTATTTCTACTTCTACTCAATAAGTGTAGAATAAAGGATATGATTGTCTAGCCCTAACGCCGCGTTAAGTGGTAAACAAGGCGACCACCCAACTTGAAACCTTGCTACATTTAGCACTGAAGCTGAACTAGGCTAAAATCGCCAAGCGTTGGCAATCTGCCTTAAACGCTTTGTATGTTGATCTTTAAAATGCCAGTGAATTTATCGCTTCTTGCACCGATGTGAATCGTATTTTGGTCAAGCACATTTCCGCTTTTTTAAATTCATGCTCTTGAATTAATTGAGTAACTGACTCCAAAGACAACTCTATACCTAGTGGCTCAAACGTATAATTCCCACTCCTGTAATTGACTAAATAACTTTGACCTTTGCTATCGATCAAATTATCGAAATCACTCCAAATCAACGATTCAAACTCGTTAGCCAATACTACCTCAGACTCAATAAACATTAACTCTGAGTCTCCTTCTAATTTAAAGATACATGGCCATTGAATCATCATTATACCTCTTAAACATAACGCCTTGCTAAGCGGCGTTTGGCAGTTGGCTAAACTTGCGAGGTACGAGCGTGAGCCAACTGTTACACGTCCGTTTGAGCAACTTGTTATGTGCATTTTATTCTGGTGCAAAAGTTAAAACAAAATGCTTAGCGACTT
>JAAGZR010000524.1 GCA_024206155.1 Aliivibrio sp. | reverse complement strand
CCACCACATTGGTGGGGGACATTGAAACAACTGACTCACACGCCACAACGGTGTAGTAGTGGTTGGCGCAAAGCTGGAGAACCAAATGCTCACAACGCGATCAATCAAAAGCTCAACACTTTATAGTGGCTACTATGTATGGGCTCTAATGCTATAATTATAGTTTAGCATTGTCCAAACCCTTTCCGTAACCATAACATAATCCGGACTATTGCGGCCTTGTACGTTTATGCACTCTGTGTGTTGTAACTGGATCTTGCACACGGACTCTTCTTGGCCGCCAACCTCTGTCTCTACTTCTACTCTACTGAGCAGGCTGATATACAGTAGTTAATTCTATAATCCTTAGTCTTTACTTAACTTTAGCTTGTCCCTTGAACCGGACGCAAGACTAATACCAGTAACAACTCCTAAGCTGCAAAACTAGATGAAGAGTGAGAGATGTACTACTTTTTGGGTCGCAAAATCCATTTCTATTTCGGCATCGGCAGATGATTTTAAAATTTAAACGAAGTTTATTGAAAAATTTCCTGTGGAAATTAATGCAGTATTTTAAATGTTTAAATGAACTAAGCTTAAGCTTATACAAAAAAGCTTCCCTTTCCAAATTGGTCGTAATTTCAAAGTTTTGGAGTGAAATTTCTTTTATATATCAGTTGCAAAAAGAATGTGTCGCAGTTTTGGAAAAACATTTTATCCCATTTTTTGTTTGGAAAATGAGGTCACAAAAAACACCCTCCTCCACCCCTTGTATGTTTTCTCGCTCGTATTTGCGTAACCACAGCTCCTCCACACCTCTTGCACTTTGTCGAAAAGGGTGAACCATTGTACAGATATGGCCATCGCACATAACTGATTATTACAGTGCTGGTTTATAGGCAATCTAATAGTAGTGGCCTGCACTGGATAACAATATGATTTGAATATGTTACCGTAGAATACACAACTCATCCCTACCCGTGGGAGATTTTTTGTATACGTTTCACCGAGTTGTCACCCGGAATCGGAATTACCATCATGGACAAGGATGTCCACCTCGCGCCAAACGGTCCGGTGAAGGAGGACACAAAACGGAAGCTCAAGCGGAAACGCGTGGCCAAGCCCGACTCCAATGTACCCGGTCAAAGGGTCGTCGAAATCGTCTCGACTGTCAAGTGTACGTTGTTCTCCATTGCCCCCGCCCCGGACTTTCGGAAGCTGCTCAACCGCCTTGTCGAAGCCGTCAACGCCATGACCGTCCTCGTG
>JAAGZR010000523.1 GCA_024206155.1 Aliivibrio sp. | reverse complement strand
TTCGTCCCCAACACCAAGAAGGGAAGGGTAACAAAGGGTTACACAAAGAGATAGGATATGGCGAACAAGAGTAAGATGAAGTGCAATCGGGTTACTAAATCTGATAGGGCAGGCAAGAAGAAGATGGTGAAGGCGTGTGCTAATGGCAAAGAGAAGTTGATACACTTCGGTGCTGAGGGCTACGGTCACAACTATTCTGCTGCTGCACGCAAGTCTTTCCGGGCACGACACAAGTGTAGCACAGCAAAAAACAAGCTGACTCCACGGTATTGGGCGTGTAAGAATTTGTGGGCAGGTCCGGGTGGATCAACCAAGTCAAGTCCTAAAAATAGAAAAGGAAAATATTAGTATATTTGCATTAATTAAAAAAAAGTTATGAAAAAATATTCAAGAGATTTAAGTAAACCATTAGCTCCATCTTATGGAACTGATGACCCTACCTTTAAACAACAGAAGAAAGCTGCTAAACAAGCTAGTAAAATAAAAAAAATACAAACCAAAGGAGATGTTCAGGCTAAAAACATATCTGAAGGAAAAAAGAAAAGTGGAGCAACGAAAGGTAGCGGAGTGAAAAAAATTGTATCAACTGTTTCAACAGGACTTGGATTAGCAACAGGTGTAATGGGCTTAGTAAAAGGTGCTAAAAAATAATGGGAAAGTTATTAATACGATTAGGGACATGGCTACAGGGCTTGGGTAACAGGCTGAAGTGTAAGTGGAACGGTGGCGTATGTAAGTTGATGTTCAAGGTTAAGGACTGCCCACAGAGATTATTGTGTGACTGTAAAAATAAGACATGCAGTTAAATGAGAAGTCAAAGGGTTTCGGTGATACTGTAGCCAAGGTAACAAGGCTTACAGG
>JAAGZR010000522.1 GCA_024206155.1 Aliivibrio sp. | reverse complement strand
CTAAGAGAATTAGAGACAACAATAATAGAACTTCCCGACATTCCTACAACAGCAATGTAAGGTGCAACTAAACCCATGACAGCCAGTGGTAATATGATGGCATTATAACCTAAAGCCCACGCTAAGTTTTCACGGATAATTATACGCGTTTTTATCGCAAGTTCTCGCGCTTCAATAAGTCGAGAAAGGTTATCACCCAGAAGGACCATATCTGCAGAAGCTTTTGCTACATCAGTTCCTGAGCCCATTGCTATAGAGAGGTGAGCACCTGCAAGAGTAGGGGCATCATTTATACCATCGCCAACCATTAAGCTGATTTCTGTTTTTGGTATTGATTTTAAATAATCTAATTTCCCTTGCGGAGTTGCACCTGAAATAACTTCATCAATATCCAAAGCATCCGCCACCTTTTCTACCGATGAGCTACTGTCACCAGTTAGCATTGTCACTTTAATACCTAAATGGTGCAGTGATTGAATTAATGCCTTGCTTTCTTGACGAATTGGATCATCTAAACAAAAAGCAGCAACCGCTTGGCCATTTTTAGATAACCACACTTGGTAATCTTGATGGTTTTCTAATTGGCAACCTTGTGCAGCAAAGGCTTTATGACCAATTTTCCATTCATCGTTACCAATAGATCCTTGCAAGCCAGAGCCTATTATATTTTCAACGTTATCAAAATGAGTTTGAGTTGAATCTCTGTATTGTGAAAAAGCACGAGCAATAGGGTGATTAGCAAAAGATTCCATTTCAGCTGCTATTGTTTTTGCGGTTTCTTCTGACATATCAGTAAAGGAATGAACTTGAGTTAATCGAATATTTCCCTCGGTTAATGTTCCTGTTTTATCGATAACTAAGCGATTAACTTTACACAGTGTTTCTAAAACATGGCCACGGCGAAGCATTAAACCAAGCTGTGCTAATCGAGAGGTTGAGCAGGTAATGGCTGTTGGTGTTGCTAGTGATAAGGCACAAGGACAAGTCGCAACAAGAACTGAAAGCATGATCCAAAAAGCGTCATTTGGTTTTGTTTCATGCCAATAAAACCAAGTGAAGGCAGAGATAATTAAGATACCGGCTACAAAGTAACGAGCGACTAGATCTGCAATTTCAGCAACTTTAGGTTTCGACATCTGTGCTTCATCTTGAAGTTTAACAATGTTTGATATTAAAGAATCCGCTTTGGTTTTGGTTACCTTAATGGTTAAATTACCATCACCATTAATGGTGCCAGCATAAACCGAGTCAGTTTCTTTTTTAGCAACAGGCATCGACTCACCGGTAAACATTGATTCGTCAATCGCACTGTAACCAGCGATGACAATACCATCTGCCGGTAGATGCTCACCTGGAGGGACAATAACAGTGTCATCAACATCAAGTGTGCGCGCGGGCACTTTCTTTCCTGAGGTTAATGTTGCCATTACGGGGATAAGTTTAAGCAAGTTTCCTGTAATCGCAGCTGCTTTTCGGCGTGCTCGCATTTCAAGAAATCGTCCAAGTAATAAGAAAAAGGTAAACATGGCGACAGATTCAAAGAAAACTTCACCAGACTCAGTGATGGTTGCTACGACACTGGCAAAATAGGCAAATAACATCGCAATTGATACTGGAACATCCATTCCTAGAGTTCTGGCTTTTAAACTGCGCCATGCATTCATATAAAATGGCAGTGCAGAGTAGAGCATTACAGGTGTTGCAAAAACTAAGCTTACATACCGAAGATAGTTTCTGAATTCCGCATCGAGATCACCAAAAACTTCTAAGTATAGGGCAACAGCAAGCATCATCACTTGCATGGTTGCTAGCCCTGCAATACCTAAACGATATAAATATTGCTTCATTGAGCGGTGATATTCTTCTTCTTGTTTATCGGCTTCAAAAGGGGCTGCTTTATAACCAAGTTGATGAATAAGGGTAAGCAGGGTGCTTAATTTGGTTTCTTCTGGGTTCCAACTTAATAATGCTCTATGAGTAGAGGTATTTACTTTTATTTGGTGTATACCTTGTGCGTTGGCAAGTTGTTTTTCAATGAGCCAAGCACAGGCAGCACAAGAGACACCGTCAAGTGACAGGGTCACCTCCTTGTAATTGTCATTAGTTCGAATAAACTCTTTTTGAATTTCACTATGATCATAATGAGCTAATGCTTTTAACTGCTCAGGGACTAAATCTGCTTTATCGGCAGGGGCCGTACGATATTGATAATAAGAAGAAAGGCCATTTTCAACGATAGTTTGCGCTACTGATTCACAGCCTGGGCAACACATATCGCGAGTTTCACCTAAAATATCAACTTGAAAACGCGAGCCTGATGGGACAGGCTCATTGCAGTGGTAACAATCCTTCGACATATGGTTTATTTACCTAATCTACTTACCTAAAGGGAAAAAATCTTCACTAGGGAAATTTGTGCGTCCTTGAACCATCCATGCGCTGTCATGTGGGAACAATTCTATAAACCAAGGACCATTTAATGGTTCATCTAATTGAAGGCGATAAATGCTTTTCGCGTCTGATGTCAATATTTGTGAGAAATCGTAATTTGGAAGCGTTCTATGAGTAAAGATAACGTTTATTGCTGGATTATGCTTCAGTTTACCTTTGTCAAGTTGAATCTCAATTGTCTTGCCGACACTACGTACTTTGGCAAATATAGATAACTCTTGAGCCACTTTGATTTTTGAAAGATCGACGTTTATTGCTTTACCTTTTTTGTAATAATCTTCAGCAACGAGATCAACATCGTGCTCTACAAATAAAATGTAAGTTGATATACAAGCAACAACAACGGTACCTGGAAGGATGATGAGAAACCAAGGCCAAAACTGCTTATACCAAGGCTGAGACATAGTAATGATTCCTATTAGAGTCGAGCTATTAGCGCTTTATATGTAATATTTGAATATAAGAGCGAAAAAAGCCCCTGTACATGCAGGGGCTATTATATTTATTATTTGTTGCTTAGGCTCCAGACGTAGGCTGAAATAAGTTGTACTTTTTCTTCACCTAATACGTCTTTCCATGCAGGCATAACACCTTGACGGCCATTGACTACTGTTTCAGTAACTGCTGCGCGTGAATCCCCAAATAACCAATAGTTATCGGTTAGGTCTGGAGCTCCTAACGCAGGGTTACCTTTACCATCTGTACCATGACATGCTGCACAAACGATGAAACGTTGTTTACCTGCAGCTGCTTCTTTAGTATTAACTTTACGACCTGATAAGCTAAGAGTATAGCTCACGACTTCTTCTACGCCATCAACACCTAAAACATCCCCCCAAGCGGGCATATTACCAATACGCCCATACATGATAGTTGTTTTGATTGCTTGCGGCTCTCCACCGTATAACCAAGCATTATCGGTTAGATTAGGGAAGCCAATCATACCTCTAGCATCTGATGCATGACACTGTGCACAGTTTTGTAGGAACAAACGCTGGCCTACTTTTAATGCATCATCATTCTTTGCTATATCAGTAATAGCTAATAATTCTGATGTTCCTGGCTTATATGCAAGATTTGCGAAAGTTTCGCCAAAGTTTGTATCTGCGTCATCTAATTCACGAGCAAATTGATCAAGTGTTTGCTCTTCATGAGCTCGCTTAATAGATGCGTATGATTCGTCAATATTACGAACTAATTGGTTTGAACTTGTCCAGCCTAAAATGCCTTTGAAGTTGCCTAATCCTGGGTAAAGAATTAGGTAAATAACCGCAAAAGCAATCGTGGCCCAGAACATATAAGTCCACCATTTAGGGAGTGGATTATTAAGTTCACGAATACCATCGTATTCATGACCCATATCTTCACCTTCTTCAATTCCTGGTGTGTTTTTTAAGCAGAAACGAAGCAGTAAACCACAACCTATTAATGTACCAATACTAATGATACTTATCCAGAGACTCCAAAAAGTACTCATTCTTTATCAACTCCTGTCTTGTTTTGGCTTGAAGTATCTTCTTGTTCATCAGCAAAAACCAAGTTAGCTGCTTCATCGAAGCGAGCTTTTTGCTTTTTACTGTAAGCCCAAAAAATAATACCTACCATGCTTAAAAACAGAATAACTGTCCAAATTGCATGAATAGTTCCAGCATCCATAGGAAACCCCTTACTTCATTGCATGACCAAGTGATTGAAGATAAGCAATAAGCGCATCCATCTCAGTCTTGCCTTTAACCGCATCAGACGCATTCTTTACGTCTTCTTCAGTGTATGGAACACCAAAGTTGTTGCGGAAAATAGCAATTTTTTTCGATGTTAATTCAGCATCTAACACATTGTCTACCAACCAAGGGAAGCCAGGCATGTTTGATTCAGGAACCACATCACGAGGGTTGATTAGGTGAACACGGTGCCATTCATCAGAATAACGAGCACCCACACGAGCTAGATCTGGTCCAGTACGCTTAGAGCCCCATAAGAATGGGTGTTCCCAAACGCTTTCACCAGCAACAGAGTAATGACCGTAACGTTCTGTTTCAGCACGAAACGGGCGGATCATCTGACTGTGACAAACACTACAACCTTCACGGATGTAAATATCACGACCTTCCATTTCTAACGGTGTATAAACACGTAAGTTTTCTACAGGTTCAGTTGTTTGTTTTTGGAACATTAGAGGGGTGATCTCAACTAATGCACCAAAGCTAATAGCAACAACGATAAGAACCGCAAGAAGGCCAACGTTTTTTTCTATGATTTCATGACGATTAGAACTCATAACATGGTCTCCTTATAACACTGGCTGTGGAATTGCTTTTAGGCTGTTCTTCGGAGCAGAGATAGTCTTATATGTGTTGTACGCAAGTAAGAACATTCCTGATAAGAAGATTAGACCACCTAAGAAACGGACAAAGTAGAATGGATAAGAGGCTTCTAGTGACTCAACAAAACTATACGTTAATGTGCCATCCGAATTTACTGCACGCCACATAAGACCTTGCATAACACCAGAAATCCACATTGCCACAATATAAAGGACAGTACCGATAGTCGCCAACCAGAAGTGGACATTGATTAGTGAGACAGAATACATGCGCTCTTGACCAAATAGCTTAGGAATTAAGTGGTATAGAGAACCAATTGATACCATTGCTACCCAACCTAATGCACCAGAATGCACATGACCAATTGTCCAGTCAGTGTAGTGAGATAAGGCATTTACTGATTTAATCGCCATCATCGGACCTTCAAAGGTAGACATACCGTAGAAAGACAAAGAAACGATTAAGAAACGTAGAATTGGGTCATAACGAAGTTTATGCCAAGCACCAGACAGCGTCATGATACCATTGATCATACCGCCCCAAGACGGAGCAAATAGAACTAGTGACATTACCATACCAAGTGACTGAGTCCAGTCAGGCAGTGCTGTATAGTGTAAATGGTGAGGGCCTGCCCAGATATAAAGTGATACTAGAGCCCAAAAGTGAACAATAGATAAACGGTATGAATAAACTGGGCGCTCAGCTTGTTTGGGTACGAAATAATACATCATACCAAGGAAGCCTGCAGTTAATAGGAAACCAACTGCATTGTGGCCATACCACCATTGTACCATGGCATCAACAGCACCTGCATAAATCGAATAAGATTTAGTCATCGATACAGGAATAGCAAGACTATTCACAATATGAAGAATGGCAACGGTTAAAATGAAGGCTCCAAAGAACCAGTTTGCAACGTAGATATGAGATGTTTTACGTTTAAACAGGGTTCCAAAGAAAACGATAGCATACGCAACCCAAACCAGAGCAATTGCGATATCAATCGGCCACTCTAATTCTGCGTATTCTTTTCCTGATGTGATACCTAGAGGCAATGAAATTGCTGCTGCTAGAATAATTGCTTGCCAACCCCAGAAGGTGAACGCAACTAATGGACCACCAAACAAACGTGTTTGACAAGTACGCTGAACAACATAATAAGATGTTGCAAATAGGGCACTTGTGCCGAATGCGAAAATTACTGCATTGGTATGCAGAGGACGCAGACGACTATACGTAAGCCATGGTGTGTCAAAATTAAGTTGCGGCCAAACTAACTGAGCGGCAATTAGTACACCTACACCCATGCCAACAATACCCCATAGTATGGTAACTAAAGAGAATTGACGAACAACGGTATAGTTGTAGTTTTGTTCATGCTGCTGTACTTGGCTCATAATTGCATGCTTCCACTTTTATTATTAACTACACTTTACTTTCCATAGTGCGAACAAAATGTTCGCAATGCCATCCAAAAAATCAATCCCTAATAACTAGATTTGTGACCCTTTTATTTTGAAATATCCTTTTTTAATGCAAAAATGGCATTTTCGGGGTCAATGATACTTCACTTCAAAATTGAATCATAGTTGATGCTCGTAGGAATTTTACGTTTGAGCAACATTTTTTCATTTTTTTGAACTAGATAACACAGGTTTTTTCAACTATGGCTATAGAAAAGTTAACAGGTCCTCGTTTATTTCAACTTATCTTCTTGTTAGTGGTATTAATTGCCGCATTTACTTGGAGAACAATTACCTACAAAGAACCGACGGGGGGCACAAAAAACAACCAAAATTCGACTATTTGTAACATAACTGAAAAGTCTTGTGCTTTTAATATCGATAATAATCAAGTCATTATTGATGTAAAAGAGCGTCCTATCCTGCAAAATTCAGAAGTCAGCATCCTAGTTTTAGGTCTAAGTGATGCTTGGAAAATGGAAGCAACTGGCGTAAAGATGAACATGGGAACGTTAAAGTTCATGCTTTCGAATAAGCAAAATGACAAAAAAATGTATTCGGTATTTGTACCAAAATGTAAACATAATGATATGGCATGGAATGTAGAAGTATCGAATAACTCTCAAAAAATAAATGTAATTTTTAATTCCACAAAATTATAAATTTCAATGTGTTAATCTTTTAATGTACAAAAAATAACCATTTAAAGATAAATTTGAGTTTGTTTAATAAAAATAAAACAATTTGGAAGAATTATGAAGATAATTAGCACAAATTCACAGAATAACGATTCAGGAAAAGCGATTGAATATTGTCTAAGTAACTTACTTGTTCATCCTATTGAACCGGATATTTTGTTGTGCTATTTCACTGAGGAACATGATAGTCAACTTATTATAAATACGTTAAAAAAGCGATTCCCTAACACAAAAATCCATGGCTGCACCTCATGCCGAGGGGTAATGACTGATCATGGATTTGAGTGTTATTCAATTGCATTATGGGCACTCTATGATTTCAAGCATGGGCGATATGGAACAAGTATAGCTAAACTGGATAACAATCATGAAATCACTCAGCTTACAAAACACTTATTAGAAAAAGCAATTAAGGATAGTGGTCGGGAAGGAGAATTACCTGCATTGGTTTTACTCCATGCGACACCTGGACAAGAAGAGAAAATAATTACAGCAATAGATGAATATTTTGGTACGCCAATACCTCTTATAGGAGGAACCGCTGCGGATAATAATGTACAGGAAAAGTGGTGCATCTTTACCCAAGATGAACTGCTCAGTTCCGGAATTTCATTATCTGTTTTTTACCCTTCCTGTAAGGTGTCTTATTCCTTTCATTCTGGATATGCTTGCTCTTCAACATCAGGCATTGCAACGAAAACACATAATCGAATTATTTACGAAATTGATCATAAGCCTGTTATTGATGTGTATAAGCAATGGACCGAATTGCCAATCGGTCTTGGAGATAAAACAAACCTTCTAGAAAGAGTGACTCAATTTCCTTTAGGAAGAATTGCTGGTTACATGTACTCGACCCCATATTTTAAATTAGCCCACCCTGTAAAATTTACTCATGAT
>JAAGZR010000521.1 GCA_024206155.1 Aliivibrio sp. | reverse complement strand
ATCCCTCGGCGTTCGCGCTGTGCCGGTTCAAGTCCGGCCCGGGGCACCATCTATAAAAGTCTATATTGAAAAATATAGCATGCGACACTAGCTCAGCTGGTAGAGCGCAACCTTGCCAAGGTTGAGGTCACGAGTTCGAGCCTCGTGTGTCGCTCCAAACAAGAAAGCCTGTTCAGAAATGAACAGGCTTTTTACGTTTAAAGCAAGATAAAAAGCGGCAAGCTCCGCCAAAAATAATTGTTTTTGCGTATCAATTTCATGATTATGAATAAATATTTCCAAAATATGAACAGCTGTGTTATTTTTCTTCACAATCTCGGAACTGTTCTGGGGGAGACGCGTTTTACTTTTATATTTTTCTAAAACTTAAAGAGTAAATACGTAGGGTAGGTATCAACAACAATTTGTTGATAGAAGGGATACTAGTGACGGTAACGTCATATTTATGGGAAACCCAACATTGAATACATTTAAATTACACACTCAAATCTGCTTAATACTTCCACTTTGCCCTGTATTAGAAACAGGAAGCATCACCGAGCCTTGATCCTTTAAAAACTCACTGCCTTTATGGCATATATCAATCCATATCTATCGTGCTATGGACTGCATTTCCACATCTTAACTTTCTTATTTTTTGATTTAGACTATGTCAATGCATATAGATTTAACTAGAGATCACAGAAGTATAAAGAAAACGAGTTTTCAAGGTTATAAAAATGAGCACACTTATCGATGCGAATACTGCTATTTCTGTATCGCATTTATCAACTCAATTCGTAGAAGAAAATAGTCATAAAGAGCCTTTCCAGAGGGAGGAATGGCAAAAATATTTTATTCAAACAGGTGAGGGGGGTAGCGATCAATTTCTTTCTATGTTGAATCATACCAATCGAACATTAGCTGCAGTATTTGAGAAAGTACAATCACCGTATTCAGGAGTAAAGCCAGAGCTGATTGAAAAAGCCATTCAAAGCGTAAATCTAGACAGTGAACCATCAGATCTACGACATGTTATTGATAGAACAACAGAGTTAGTTGTTAAAAACTCAATTTTTGTTCAGCATCCAAACTGTATTGCGCACCTTCATACTCCGCCATTGCTCTCATCTATCGCTGCTGAAGCGATGATTGCAGCACTTAATCAATCAATGGATTCGTGGGATCAAGCCTCATCAGCAACCTATGTAGAACAAAAGGTAATTGATTGGGTATGTGAGAAATACCAGTTAGGTAAACGCTCTGATGGCGTATTTACCAGTGGTGGTACGCAAAGTAACTTAATGGGATTATTACTCGCTCGTGATTGGATAGCTGACAAAATAAGCCAACATTCAATTCAAAAAATGGGCTTACCTGAGTATTCAAATAAATTACGCATAATATGTTCTAAAAAATCACATTTCACCGTACAAAAATCGGCCTCTTTATTAGGGTTAGGTGAGCGTTCTGTATGTTGTGTTGAAACAAACTCAAATGGCACTATTGATATCAATTCATTAGAGGAAACACTTGGTGAATTGAAAGCAGAAGGGTTAATCCCGTTTGTTTTAGTGGGAACCGCTGGTACGACAGATCATGGGGCTATTGATGATTTATCTGCGTTGTCTTCCATAGCACAGGCTGAAGGTCTGTGGTTTCATGTAGATGCTGCTTATGGTGGAGCGTTGATATTAAGTCAGCACAAGCGGCGATTAACGGGTATTGAACATGCTGATTCTCTTAGTGTCGATTTTCATAAATTGTTTTATCAAACTGTTAGTTGTGGTGCGATCTTAATAAAAGATAAATCTAATTTCGGTTATCTACGACATCATGCTGATTATCTAAATCGTGAAGATGATGAACTGCCCAATTTAGTCGATAAATCCATCGCGACAACAAAACGTTTTGACGCCTTAAAAGTGTTTATGACAATGCAAAATGTAGGGGCAGAACAATTAGGACAAATGTATGACCATCTGCTAATTCAAACCAAGCAAGTTGCAACCTTAATTCAAAATAATGAACGGTTTGAGTTACTGGCAGAACCATCACTTTCAACCGTATTATTCCGTTCTAAAATTACAACGATCAAAGAGTTAGATGATCTAAATAAAACGATCCGGCTAGAAGCGTTAACGCGTGGTATAGCCGTTTTGGGCGAAACGGTCGTTAACCATAATGTCGCGTTAAAACTCACCATCTTAAATCCATGTTTGAAGATGTCAGATTTTGAATCTTTATTGAAGCAAATTGATAACTTAGTAATTGAACAAGAAAAAATAAGGGTAAAACAATAATGTCTATTCTACAAATTGGCGCAGGTGGTGTTGGATGGGTAATTGCACATAAAGCAGCCCAAAATAATGACACTCTGGGTGATATCACAATTGCTTCTCGCACAATTGAAAAATGTGAAAAAATTATCGAATCAATTAAGGGCAAAAACAACTTAAAAGATACGAGTAAGAAATTGGAAGCAAAAGCTGTGAATGCTGATGACATTGATGCACTCGTTACTCTTATTAAAGAAGTTAAGCCTGATCTTGTTATTAATGCGGGTCCTCCTTGGGTTAATATTTCAATCATGGAAGCGTGTTATCAAGCAAAGGTTTCTTACCTAGATACATCAGTCGCAGTGGATTTATGCTCAGAGGGGCAACAAGTACCCGAGGCTTATGATTGGCAGTGGGGTTATCGTCAGAAGTTTAAAGAAGCAGGCATTACCGGTATTTTAGGTGCAGGCTTTGACCCAGGCGTAGTCAGTGTATTTGCCGCGTATGCAGTTAAGCATTTGTTTGATGAGATTGAAACGATTGATGTCATGGACATTAACAATGGTGATCATGGTAAAAAGTTTGCGACAAACTTTGACCCTGAAACCAACATGCTAGAAATCCAAGGTGATTCTTTTTATTGGGAAAACGAAGAGTGGAAACAAGTACCTTGCCATACTCGTATGCTAGAGTTTGATTTCCCACATTGTGGTCGCCATAAAGTATATTCAATGGCACATGATGAAGTGCGCTCCATGAAAGAGTTTATACCAGCAAAACGGATTGAATTTTGGATGGGCTTTGGTGACCAATATTTAAATTACTTTAATTGTATGCGCGATATTGGTTTATTAAGTCCTGAACCGCTGACATTGCATGACGGTACTGTTGTTCAACCACTGCATGTATTAAAAGCGTTGTTACCCGATCCAACGTCATTAGCACCGGGTTAACTTGTATCGGTACTTGGGTGCAAGGTCAAAAAGACGGAAAAGAGCGTAGCGTATTTATCTACAATAATGCCGATCATGAAGTTGCGTATAAAGACGTAGAGCACCAAGCGATTTCTTATACGACAGGAGTGCCAGCGATTACTGCGGCACTGCAATTTTTCTGTGGT
>JAAGZR010000520.1 GCA_024206155.1 Aliivibrio sp. | reverse complement strand
TTTCACGAGCTGGCAGGTTAGGATCAGAATAATCAGGGGATTCCCAAATATTGGTTTTTTGTAGTTCACTCTCATCGGTAATGCGAATAAAGCCACGTTTTTTGCTGATACTCATGATGATAACCCGTAAAAAGAAGAAGATTAAAAAGCATAACGGCTATTTAGATTAACTCTTAAATAGCCGTATAATTATAACTCAATGAAGTAAAAACGTATTAAACGAATTCGTCTGCACCGCCAGTAAGCATTAGATCACCAGAGTCTGCCATTCGACGTGCCACTGCCAGAATTTCTTTCTGTGCAGCTTCAACATCAGCAACTCGTACTGGCCCCATTGATTCAAGGTCATCACGCATAAGTTCCGCTGCACGTTTAGACATACACTTAAACATTTTCTCTTTAAGTGCATCATCAGCACCTTTCAGTGCTTTTTGCAGTACTTCTTGTGGAACATCACGCAGTAGCATTTGAATACCTTGGTCTTGTACATCGATAAGGTTTTCAAATACAAACATAAGATCTTGGATCTGCGTTGCGGTCTCTTCATCTTGGTCACGGATTTGATCCATCAACATACCTTCGATGCTGTTATCTAGGTAGTTCATGATTTCTGCCGCAGCTTTCAGGCCGCCAATTTTCGCAGCTTGAGCACCGGAGGTACCCGCAAATTGTTTCTCCATGATTTCATTTAGCTCAGCAAGTGCTGATGGCTGAACTTCTTCAAGATGGGCAATACGCATCATCAGATCTAAGCGTACACGCTCAGGGAATTGAGACAAAATCTCTGCTGACTGATCTGGGTCTAAATACGATAATACGATAGTTTGGATCTGTGGGTGCTCATTCATGATGATGCTTGCCACTTGACGAGGGTCCATCCATTTTAATGAATCCAAGCCTTTAGAGCCACTGCCTAGTAAAATTTGATCTACTAGATTATTCGCTTTATCTTCACCAAGAGCTGCAACCAATGCGTTACGCATAAAGTCTTCACTGCCCATACCGATGCTGGTGTACTTCTGAATATCTTCTAAGAAAGCACGGTGAATCGCTGACACTTTAATCTGATTTAAATCAGATACAGTTGCCATTGCTGCACCTACTTTCTGAACCTGCTTTGGTTCTAAGTGACGAATGATACTGGCGGCATCATCCTCACTCAAACTAAGTAGCAAAATGGCAGCACGTTCTGAGCCTGCTAGTGATGAAAGATCAAACTCTTGGTTGTCTTCATCTTTTTTTTCTGCTTCTACAATCTCATTAGCCATTTTCAGATACCCAGTTACGAACCACTTGTGCTGCTAACTCTGGTTCATTTGCTACAAGAGCACGAACCGCTTTTAATAAATCTTCGTCTTTATGCAAGTTTGGCAAATCAATACCTGAACCAAACTCGAAGCCGTCACCATCCAAATCACTGCCAATTAAGCCCATTTCGCCTTCAGCGCCTTCGCCTTTCGCAAGAGCCTCATCTTCTGCTTGGTTAGGGAACAGTAGTTTATTCATTGCAGGACGAACTAGGATAAGTAACACGGCAATAATGACTAAAGCGCCGGCTAACCATTTTATCCACTCATTGAAGTTTGGATGCTCCCAAATCGGTACATCAATAGTAATTGGTTGCTCTTCAATCGCAAATTTAACGCTTAATACGTTTAATAAGTCACCGCGTTGTTGATTTAAACCAACACTACCAATGATGATTTGACGGATCTTTTCGATTTGCTCTGCCGACACAGGTGTGTAAGTCACTTCACCTGTTTCAGGGTTAACACTTTGACGCTCTTTTACGGCAACTGAAACCGTTTGACGTGCAACCGTTCCCGTTTGTTTTCGTTCGTGACTGATGGTTGTGTCTAATTCAAAGTTACGTGTTGCTTCTTTATGAACAGAACCTTGACCTAGTACTGAACCATCTTTTAATTCAGCAATATCCTGAGGGATTGCTGAATCTACTGGTGGCTGATTACTTAGGGCACCCGGAACACCGGCAATCACGTTACCATTGTTGTAATCTTCTAATGTATATTCACTTCGTGTTGATGCGGTTTGTGGATCAAACTGTTTACGTGTTTGTTCAATCGCACTGAAGTCCATTGATACATCAACTTGAGCGGTATAATTACCCAAGCCTAAAATTGGGATAAGAATCGCATCAATTTTATCACGCAGTGATTGCTCTTGTTTACGCTCTAACTCTTGCTCTTTTCGATGAGCCATTGCCATCGGATCTTGCGTACCAGAGCTAAGAAGACGACCATGCTGATCCGTTACAGTAACACGTGTTGGTTTCATTCCTGGAACCGCACTTGCAACCATATCAACAATCGAATCTACTTCTTCTTGCTTTAGGCTTGCACCCATTCGCATAGTCAAAAATACCGTTGCCGATGCTTCTTGATTATGACGAACAAATACGCTTTGTTTTGGCATTGCGAGTAATACTTGAGCTTTACGAATTGGGCGCATTTGCTCAAACGTACTTGCTAATTGGCGTTCACGACTTAACTTTAGACGCTCTTGCTCTAAACGCTGTGATACACCAAACCCCATATCTTGCAGTAAGATATCATCTCCTTCTCCTACTTGTCGGTTTAAACCGGCACGAGAAAGATCAAGCTTCATTTTACTGAATTCAGAAGCGGGAACTAGAATGGTATTACCTTCTAGTTTGTATTCTGCTTTTTGCGCATCAAGGTGATCAAGAACTTGAATTAATTCATCCGTCTCATACGCACCAAGTGGTCGCATTTCAGGTTCTTGAACCCAAAAGAAAAGCATTACGATTAATGCGACACAGATAGATACAGATAACACAAGGATAACTTGACGCAATAAATCAAGATTACCCAACGCTGAATCTAACTTCGAAGAACTCTGCTCATCAGTATCTGGATTTTGAACATCCATTGAATTATCTAACGCCATTGAACCACCGGCGGATACTCCATCAGATACTGCTAAGTCTGTGTTTTTATTTTCTTCTGACACGCTTTAATTCCTAGAAATTATACTGGCATATTCATGAGTGCTTTATAAGCATCAACTAGCTTATTACGCACTTGAATTGTCGCATCAAATGCTACGCTTGATTTGTTACGAGCAATCATTACATCGGATAATGAGACCCCTTCATCACCTCGATCAAAACGCACAGCTAAATCGCTTGATGCTTGTTGTAAACCATTTACGTTATTAACTGCTTTTGCAAACATAGCACTGAAGTCCGCACCGACTTCTTTACCCGTTGCTGGACGCGTTGTATTTGACGCGTCAAGCATCATTGCTTGCATTTCGCCTTGTAAACCACCAATTTTCATTTCTATTCTCCGACCCAGTCAACTAATTGACTTTATTTTACGACCCGAAGTATATAAAGCAATTTACATACCAAAATATTAAATGAGCTAACTCGTTGTTTTAACTTGGGATATCTATTCCAGCATCACGCATCTTCGCTAATTTGTAGCGCAATGTTCGTGGGCTAATGCCCAATTTTTCTGCTACATCTTTTCGCTTACCATCACACGCCTTTATCGTTTCAAGGATAATGATGAATTCTTGCTCACGAAGTTCACCACCTAGCCCACTAGATGCGGTTAAAATATCTCCGTCTTCAGATAATGGCATTGCAACTGTGTCATTTATTGACGGTGCTTGTTGCTCAGGCTTAATTGTTGGCGCTTCACCACTAACCACTTGTTGCAAACCTCGAGCATCTACCCAGTCTACGCCTTCTAATAAAATGTCATCCGCGGTAATTTGGTGCTCTTCAGCCAAGATCAATGCACGTTGAACAACGTTATCTAGTTCACGCACATTCCCAGGCCAAGGATAACTTTCTAATTTTTGAGTGGCTTCAATACTAAAGCTGGGCACGGGTAAGCCTTGTTTTTGACAGTGACGCTCAATAAGGTGCTTAGCAATAGGTGCGATATCACCTTTGCGCTCTTTAAGTGCTGGCCATGCAATTGGGAATACGTTTAAGCGGTAGTATAAATCTTCACGGAAATTACCTTCTTCTACGTATTTTTTTAAGTCTCGGTTACTGGTCGCCAAAATTCGGACATCAAGCTTAATACTCTTACGACCACCTAAACGCTCAACTTCGCGTTCTTGAAGTACGCGCAGTAATTTAGCTTGTAGATTAAGATCCATTTCACTGATCTCATCCAACAAAATGGTGCCGCCTTGAGCTTGTTCAAATTTACCCGGACACGCTTGAACCGCGCCAGTAAATGCGCCTTTCTCATAGCCAAATAAGGTTGCTTCTAGCATATTGTCTGGGATAGCAGCACAGTTAATCGCAACAAATGGGCCGTCACTACGCTGTGAGTTGTTATGGATATAACGAGACATCACTTCTTTGCCTGAACCACTTGGGCCAAGGACCATCACGTTTGCATCAGTTCGTGCTACTTTATCTGCAAGCTTAAGTAATTTCAGACTCTTTTCGTCCGCAACAATGGCATCACCCGTTTGCTCATTTTTAACTGGTGCATAACGGCTAACCATGTTTAACAACACTTCTGGCGCAAAAGGTTTCGCCATGTAATCTATTGCGCCGTCTTTCATTGCAGAAACCGCATCTTCAATATTGGCATAAGCTGTCATTAGAAGAACGGGTAAATTAGGCCAATTTAGTTTGATGCTACGCAACAATGCTAAACCGCCTATTCCTGCCATTTGAACATCAGAAACAACGATATCAACCGATTCTTTTTTCAAAATAAGCAATGCAGCTTCTGCGCTATCCGCTTCTACCCATTCGTAACCAGCTAACTCTAAGGTGTCGATCAAGGCTTCGCGTAGGCCTTCATCATCTTCTACGATCAATACTTTACTTTGAGCCATGATTATTCTCCAGATTCTGTTTGAGTTGCGGATTCAGCATAGGTTGCTGTTAATGGAATAGACATGGTGAAGCACGCACCATCATCAGGTTCTGAATACAATTCAAGTTGTCCTTTATGTGCTCGACAAACCATTTGAACTACGGCTAAACCAAGACCCGTGCCTTGAGAGCGTGTAGTGAAAAATGGTTCCATAATTTTATCTTGTAATTCAAATGGGATACCTGGCCCATTATCTTGTACTGATATTTTCAAATAACCGTTAACCGGTCTAAAGAAAACATCAATTTGGCATTCTTTACCAATGGCTTGTATCGCATTCATAATCAAGTTACTAATGGCACTAGCGATAGCGTTGGCATTACCCATTAATAAGGTATCTTGCTCTTCTACTTCTAAGTGATAATCCACTTGATTTGATTGCAAAACGGTTTCTACCATTGGATGATATTCTGCAACAAGCTCTTCAATCGTAAATGATTTAACAACCTTGTTATCGCCACCTTTAGCAAACAACAACATGTCATTCACTTGTTTTTCGAGATCATGTAAACGATCAACCAATTTGGTTTGAAAACGTTTGTGTGTTGCTGCGGGTAAATTGGGGGAACCTAAGTTTGATGCATAAAGCATCGCACTTGAAAGTGGCGTTCTTACTTGATGGGCAAGAGATGCGACCATTTTTCCTAACGATGACAAACGCTGCAAATCACTGACACGAGATTGCAGTAAACGGGTTTCTGTTAGATCGGTAATAAGGATCAGTTGACCCGTTTCTGAGGCTGAGATGGCTAAGCGTACTTTACGTCCATTACGCAATGAGATCTCATGCCCATCGTCTTCTCTTGGATCAAATGAACGTTGAATAACTTCAAACCAACGCTCACCTAATAATGGGGTTCCAAGGAGCTTAATGGCTTCAGGGTTTACTTCACATACAACGCCTTGAGTATCGAGCAATATTACCCCCGCAGGCATAACATCTAATACTTGCTTATAACGTGTATTTTGTTCTTCTACTGTGCCAAGGAGTGAATTGATCTCACTCTCAGAGTTACCTTGCATAATTTGATCCCCGCCAAAACAACAAAAGGGCTAATGCATTTAACATGCCAGCCCTTTTTATTGTTTTAAATCATCAAGTTATATCAAAATAGCATCTTTAATGAGTCAATTATTTGTCAGTACATATTATTAACGCATATCATCTTTGTTTAGATTATATTTACGCATTTTCTCAACTAAAGTCGTTCTACGCATACCTAACATATCAGCAGCACGAGCAACAACGCCATTTTGAGCTTCAAGTGCTTGGCATATCATATTAACTTCCACATCAGCCAACATTTCCTTTAGATTTAACCCGCCTTCAGGTAAATCATTTGAGGCAGGACCAAAGTTTTGGTTTGATATTTGAGGAACTCCGCCATCATTAAAGTTAGCAAACATATCTGCTAGTGCGGCTTGCTCTTGCTCTTCAATACTTTGTTTATTGTTATTCTCTGGCTGGAACTCCGGAATATCACTATAACGGTATTTTGTCGGTAAATGGTTTACATCAACCGATTCTCCAGGGAATAAGATCATTAAGCGTTCAATTAGGTTTGCTAGCTCACGCACATTGCCCGGCCAATGATGCTCCATTAAGGAGTTCACGGCGCGTGGCGTTAGACGCACACGGACACTACCTTCCGCTTCCATTCTCGTTAGAAGTTCTTGCAATAATAACGGAATATCTTGCTTACGTTCACGCAATGCTGGCATTTCGATTGGAAATACATTTAATCGATAATATAGATCTTCACGGAAAGTCCCTTTCTCAATCATCTCATCAAGGTTACGATGTGTTGCAGCTACAATACGAACATCCGCTTTAATACTTTGATTGCCACCAACACGTTCAAAACAGCGCTCTTGTAATACTCGCAACAGTTTTACTTGCATCGGCATTGGCATATCACCGATTTCATCCAAGAACAGCGTACCGCCTTGAGCCAGTTCAAAACGACCTTTACGTGCTGTTATTGCACCAGTAAAAGCCCCTTTTTCATGACCAAACAACTCACTTTCAAGAAGATCTGGTGGAATCGCACCACAGTTTACAGGCACAAATGGGCCTTTACGACGCGGTGAATGATAGTGAAGATTTCGTGCAACGACTTCTTTACCTGTACCTGACTCACCTAAAACAAGAACACTTGCTTCAGTACCAGAGACTTGCTCAATTAAGTGACGAACTGTACTGATCGCTGGACTTTGTCCAACCATGCTACGAAATAACGTAATTTTTCGCCCAAGCTGAGGTACACCTAAACCACGGCGTCCCATAAACTCTTGGCAATGACGTAACGCATCTGTCAATTGAGGGTAATTCACCGGTTGATTTAATTCACCAACATAATTCGTCAAATCCTCAAGATCATACACAGCGCCCGTAAGCATAATAATAGGGATATGATTATTAGTAATTAAGGATTTTTTGATTAATTCTTTTTGTGAACTATTTGTTACGTTACCTAAAAAACAGGCACTCCAAGGATCATTCCAGTCAAAAGTAGACAGTTCTGAAGTCGAAATGGCATGACAATGCTCACCGATAAACTCAAGAATGATCTTAAGGTTATGACGATTTTGCTCGTCATCTTCAATAATTAGTGTCTTTGCTAAACCTTGCATAGATGTGTTATGTGCCTTAATTCTTTGATTTAAGTGGCCTATTCATTGAATAGCAACGAAATTATATCGCTATTTTATAGCATAAGAAAAATAAGGCAACTATGACTGTCAATAAAAAGACAGCCATACTGTAAATGAGAGGTTAATATAAAAAATCAAAAATAAACTTGATTAATAAAACTAATTGTATTTTATACTAAATTACGTGAAGTGAACTTAAATACCAACTTGGTCTGCAGTAAGGTTATGGAATTCTGCCGGAATTTGATCCCATGCTGATTTTATCTCACGCAGCATCTCAACAACGTCATCAATCGCTTGACCATCGTTATTTTGATTTGCATGAGAAATCTGACGGATCATGAAGTCATACAAAGAATCAAGGTTACTTGCAATGTCACCACCATCATCCATTGAAAGGCAAGAACGTAAACTGATCACAATATCCAATGCTTTACCAAGACGTTCGCCTTTTACAGGAGTATTACCTTGCTGCATTGCTGCTTTACCTTGGATTAAACGCTCAATCGCGCCAGCCATTAGCATTTGAATTACCTTATGAGGTGATGCAGCACTTAATTGGCTATCAATTGATACCTTCTTATATGCTTGTAGTGAACCTCTCATTGTATTTCCTCAGTATTATTGAAATTTTCTATAAAGTTGAACCGACTTTTGTCCATGATTCAATTTTTGATAATCTAAAGCAAATTGCTGTCCTAATTGACTCATTTCATCAACGATCAATTGAGTTCTTACAATTGCGCTTTGCCATTCAGTGGAATGCACTATTTCTGACACTTGCATACACTGATGCAAAAGTTGTTCCCGATTTGATAAAAATATCGCCAACTGTTCAAAATTAATATCATCTGCACGATATATACCTTGTAACTCTTGATCCAGTTTTTCTAATTGCTGTATTAATATCATCAAAAACACCTAATTATCACGGGTACTCATTAACCTAACGCGTTCATCATTCCTGACAACTGAGCTTTCATTTTCCCAGTAACGTCTTGCATATTGGCAAACTTATTTCTAGTTCGTTCTTGTAAACTCTCCATACGACGATCTAAATCCACTTGTTGGTCATTTAAGCGGTAATTTTGATCTCGCATCGTGTTCATTCTGGTACGAATTGGGCCTGTTACCCCTGTCATACTCTGAATTACGTCTTCAATTTTTTTAGCAAACCCTTTAGAACCACCAAAAAATGTATGCAATTGACCAAAATTTTCATTCAATTGTCGATCAAGCATCGTATGGTTTATTTCTAACGTCCCCTGTCGAGTGGTCGAAATACCCAGCTCAATAAGTGTTTTTAGATCTTTTGGTGCTGATTCGACTGGTGCCACAAAAGCAGATTTCAAACGAGATTCAGCAGATCGAACAACACTATCACCAGCAAGAGGACCACTTTGACCAGTTGCCGGATCAAAACCACTCAGTGCTTGAGTTGTTTCGTAAAACTGATTATAGGTAGTAACAAATTGTTCAATCGCGGCTTTTACGCCATCTCTATCAAACTGTACATCAAGATCAACACGTTTGCTTGCTTCTGCTGTCGTACCTTTTAAGGTGATATCAACGCCGTGGACCGCATCTTGAATCACATTGGTATCACTGCTTATTCGAGCAACGCCATCTAATACTACTTTTGCACTGCTTGCTGTTTGGACTTCTTGAAGGCCAGAATACAACGGTTTACGTGGGCCTTCAGGCTTAATTGCCTCTACGATTTTTTCAATCGGTTCTAATTTTTCTTTTGCTATTTCTTTAATTGTCGGCGGTAACTGCTCAATTTTTTCTTTCGCTATTTCAACCAATTCTTTTTTAGGTGCTACTTGAGGTGCTTCATAAGTAATGCCCGCCGCTTGAAAAACAACATCTGGCGTTTGACCGATTTCAGCTAAAGCTTCTGCAGCATCTTGATCGCCTTGTTTTGCGGCTTTAGCTAACTCGATCTTTTCATCTTCACTTGGCAGTGCCGCTTGCAGGGTACCCGCTGTACGCTCGCTCCACCCTGACATGCCCGATGTTGGATCGGTAGGATCTTCCAATGTTGATAATGCTGCCGTTGCTTCTTGTTGAAGCATGATCTCTTTTGACGCTTTTTCTTCTCGTGCTAATTCACGATTGGCATAATCAATAAGCGGCTTAAAGTACGCGTATTTTTCTTCATCACTTAATTCAGGTACTTCTTGTGCTGTTATTGGCTCTTGCATTTGCTGAGCGGCAATTTCTGGTACATTTTGATATTCAAGCAAGGTTGGAATATCAAATTTTGTTGATACCGTAGGATCAAAATTAGGATTAAAAGCAAGACGATGTAGCTGATTATTGTATTCAGCATCAACTTCAATTTTAACTTTATGACTTTCACCTGGTTTATCTGAGGCGAGAATAAGACGAGAACCGCCATCGTCTTTAACGATAGAGGCTTGCACACCAGGGTTAGACGGTGCACCATTGATCTGCTTTAACAGATCGGTGATTTTATTATTTTTACCAATAATTTCAATGGTGAACTCTTTATCACCTAATGAAATTTCCAATTTACCTGGACCAAATTTAGCATCATCACGGATTGGCGATGATGCTAGTTTTTGAGCTTGAGCTAATTGTAAAACATCAATTGTGTATCGACCCGCCAAGGCTTCTGGCGTTGCCGTCGCACTGACTACTTCATCATCACTGCTTGAAATAGTTCGAGATGCAAACGTATCCTCTTGGCGAAACGTCGACATGAGGTTTTTCATGGTATCTAACGATTCTTGCAGACGGCCATAACCACTGATATTCATGTCTATATCTGAGCGTTCACGGTCGATGCGCTGCTGCTTTGGTAAGCGCTCGCTTTCAACTATTTTGCTCACCATAGAATTAATATCTAGGCCACCACCCATCCCCATCGGGCTCATACTCATGAAGCATTTTCCTCAATTAACGATTATATCTTCTCAGCTATTAATCCAGATGCACTGGCAGCTAACTCTCTGGTAATTTCCAACATCTTTTCATCGGGGATCTGGCGAATGATTTCACCGCTATTAACTTCAAAAACGGTAATAACCTGCCGCCCAGACTCTTCATCTAAGCGAAACGATAATCCTCGATCCATGCTCTTAACGTATTCATTCAGCTCTTTCACTGCATGATAAAGTTCTTCTTTCTTTTTCGTTTCAAGCTGTTGCTCTGCTTCTACCACAATTGCTTGGCTTGGCGTCAGTAACTCTGACGGTTCGCCTTTTGCTATTTGACTACTGGAATTCACAGATGATGTTGGCTACACATTATAACAAGCAATTTGCGTGCCGTTATTGGAAAGGGAGGGGAGATATGAGGATTGGTAAAGATACAAATGAGGAGTTCATAACTCTTTCCTCCTAATACGAAAAAAGACAGCAGGAGAGCGGTCCGGCTGTCATATTTCAGTAAGTGGGTTGACGATGAAGCCGCCCACCTACCTATTTTAGTATTATCACTTAATCAAAGAGATTAACGTAATAGACCTAAAGCAGCGTTAGGCGCTTGCTTAGCTTGAGCTAAGATAGAAGAGCTTGCTTGCTGTAGGATTTGTGCTTTAGTCATTTCAGTTGTTTCTTTCGCGAAATCAACATCTTTGATTTGGCTCTTAGCAACAGAAACGTTTTCGTTAATGTTGTCTAAGTTGCTGATTGTGTGGCCCATACGATTTTGAGCAGCACCTAGCTCAGAACGGTGACTATCAACAAATTTCATTGCTGCATCAACAACTGCGATTGCATCTTGAGAACCAGCTACCGTTGTAACGTCGATGTTACCAACTGTTTTTTGTGCTTGGATAGCATCAGACATACCCGTTTCGTTAGCTAGAGCACCAGAGAATTCGATTTCGCCTTCGATTGTGCCTTTAGCTGCGAATACTTGCAGTTTGCCATCTTCACCAACAGAAGCACTAACTTTGTCAGTTTGGCCGTTGATGTAAGTTGCTACTTCTTCGATATCGTCGCCAGCTTTAGCTGTGATTGATACTGATTGCTCTTCACCAGACTTGTCTGTGAAAGAAATCGTCATTTCTGCATCTTTACCAGCAGTCCAACCCGCAGCAACACCTTCTTTCGCAGTGAAAGATTGGCCACCCATGTTTGCTTCATCAGCACGTAGGTTGTTCAGTGTAAGCATTACCGCTTCACCAGAATCAGCACCAACTTGGAAAGATTTAGTACCGAAGTTACCGTTAAGTAGACGTGTGCCACCAAAAGAAGTTGTTTCTGCGATACGGTTCATTTCATCAGAAAGAGCCGTTACTTCTTGTTGGATCGCGCTGCGGTCAGCGTCTGTGTTTGAACCATTTGACGATTGCAGTGCTAGGTCACGAACACGAGAAAGGATGTTTGACGTCTCTTTCATTGCGCCTTCAGCAGTTTGCATCATAGAGATACCGTCATTTGCGTTACGAACCGCTACGTCTAGACCACGAGTTTGCGTGTTTAGACGGTTAGAGATTTGTAGACCAGCTGCATCATCTTTAGCACTGTTGATTTTGCTACCAGAAGACAGACGCTCCATTGATTGGTTAACGTCAGATGTTGCGCTGTTTAAGTAACGTTGAGCTGTCATTGCTGATACGTTAGTATTTACTGTAATAGACATAAATAGATCTCCTAAGGGATAGTTCAATGGTGGTTTGGTCTCATCCTCCGAACCAGCCATTGTTTCTCACATATATTTAAAGCGTATCTCTATGTACTTTGTAGACTCTCACCTCTACAAAATACATCTTGAGATAGCCTAAGTTTAATTTTAATTTTATAAAGTAAGTCAGCCTTACTTATAACCTGTTGGGATAGAACTTTGCAGATAGCTGAGCTCTCATTCTCACAAGTGTTTACTATGCTGATTAGCCCAACAGGCCTAATGCTGCATTTGGTGCCTGCTTAGCTTGAGCAAGGATAGACGAGCTCGCTTGTTGCAGGATTTGAGATTTCGTCATTGCAGTTGTTTCTTTCGCAAAATCAACATCTTTGATTTGGCTGTTTGCTGCACTCGTATTCTCATTAATATTTTCTAAATTGTTGATAGCGTGACCAAAACGGTTTTGGAAAGCACCTAAGTCAGCACGATTTGAATCAACATATTGCATTGCTGAATCTAGAATCGCTACTGCTTTTTGTGAACCACCAACGGTCGTTACATCAATACTCTTAACCGTATCAGTAACCTTGTTACCCATACCTAGTTCGCTGCTTAGTGAGCCACTAAATGCAATGTCAGTTGCTTCAGCTGCTGCAAATACTTGCAGTTTGCCATCTTCTGTTACTGATGCATTTACTGCACTGCTTTGACCATTGATGTAAGTTGCTACTTCTTCAATGTCATCGCCCGCTTTTGCGTTAATAGTGATGTTTTGTTCTTGGCCATCTTTATCAACAAAGTTCATTGTTAATTCTGTGCTTTCTGCATCTACTTTCCAGTTTGCATCTTTACCTTCCGTCGCAGAGTAAGTGTGTCCACCCATTGCCGTTGTGTCAGAGCGCATATTATTCAACGTTAGCATTACTGCTTCACCTGAATCCGCACCGATTTGGAAAGATTTAGTGCCAAACTGGCCGTTAAGTAGGCGAGAGCCTCCGAACGATGTTGTTTCTGCAATACGGTTTAATTCGTCATTCAAAGCAACCACTTCTTCTTGAATTGCTACACGGTCAGCTGTTGTATTTGAACCGTTAGAAGATTGAAGTGATAAATCACGCATACGTTGAAGGATGTTCGTTGTTTCGTTCATCGCACCTTCAGCAGTTTGCGCCATTGAGATACCATCATTTGCATTTCGAACTGCTACATCTAAACCACGAGTTTGAGATGTTAGACGGTTAGAAATTTGTAGACCTGCTGCATCATCTTTTGCACTGTTAATTTTAAAACCTGAAGACAAACGCTCCATTGAGCTGTTTAGATCGTTAGTTGCGCTATTTAGGTAACGCTGTGCTGTCATTGCTGATACGTTTGTGTTTACATTGATAGACATATTTTATTTCTCCACTTTGGTTCCGAATCACTCCGCTCCTGGACCGGAAACCGTATTATTCATCGTTGATACTTAACTTAACGACCTGACTTCAATTTACTTTAGAAAAACTTTTAATTTTTTTAAGCTTTTCTTTTTAAAGCACTTTCTGTTTATTCAGTCGTTCTGCTTTGTACTTAGGTTATCGCTCAAACTCGGAAACTCTTTAGGAAAAAAAGCAAAAAAAATGAAATTAATTTAAATAAAGGGGTAAAAGTAAGAAAAAACGCTATAAATCAACAAAAACAGAGCAAATATCACTCAAACAACATACAGACAAACACATCACAAGCCAATATACTGTACTTCATTCTTTTTAATAGCATAAAAAAAGCCGAGGTAGTCCCCGGCTTTGGTCATAGTGTGAGAGCACTATTACCTTAGAAGTTTCTTTAATTAGCCAATATAATTAGCGTAATAGGCCAAGAGCAGCATTTGGCGCTTGCTTAGCTTGAGCTAAAATAGATGAACTTGCTTGCTGAAGGATTTGAGCTTTAGTCATCTCAGTGGTTTCTTTAGCAAAATCTACATCTTTAATTCGGCTATTTGATGCAGATACATTTTCATTAATATTATCTAGATTATTAATAGCATGGCTAAAGCGATTTTGGAACGCACCTAAACCAGCTCGATTCTCATCAACAAATTGCATTGCCGCATCAAGGACTGCAATTGCTTTTTGTGAGCCACCAACGGTCGTTACGTCAATACTCTTAACCGTTTCAGCTTGTGCTGCACCCATGTTTAGTTCACTTGCTAGTGAGCCACCAAATTGCACTTCGCCTTGCACTTTATCGTTCGACGTTACAATTTGTAGCTCGCCGTTCTCAGAGACAGAAGCATTAATCGAATCAGTCTGACCATTAATGTAAGTCGCTACTTGTTCAATGTCATCGCCCGTTTTAGCATTAATTGTCAGTTCTTTCTCTTCGCCCGCTTTATTAACAAATGAAACCGTTAATTCTGAATTTTCTGCTTTAACGCCCCAGTCAGCATCAAGCTTGGTTTCGGCTTTATAGCTTGTACCACCCATTGATGCCGAGTCAGAACGCATATTATTTAGGCTTAGCATTACTGCTTCACCAGAATCAGCACCGATTTGGAATGATTTAGTACCAAACTGACCGTTAAGAAGACGTGAACCACCAAAAGAAGTCGTTTCTGCAATTCGGTTAAGTTCATCATTAAGTGCGCCAACTTCTTGTTGAATCGCTTCACGATCAGCTGAAGTATTTGAACCATTAGAAGACTGAAGCGATAAATCACGCATACGTTGTAAGATGTTTGTCGATTCGTTCATCGCACCTTCAGCTGTTTGTGCAATAGAAATACCATCATTTGCATTACGAACAGCAACATCTAAACCACGAGATTGAGAAGTTAAACGATTTGAAATTTGCAGGCCTGCTGCATCATCCTTCGCACTGTTAATTTTAAAGCCAGAAGATAGACGTTCCATTGATTGATTAACGCCATCCGTTGCATTGTTCAAGTAACGCTGAGCAGTCATTGCTGATACGTTAGTATTTACTGTAATCGACATAGTGGTATCTCCGTTTAGTTTTCCGATTGTTTTCCGTAGTTCGGAAAACTGAGCTTTATTATTTGGAACTAACTGCATTGCTATTAGTGCCTGATACTTAGCTTAGCGACGGTAAAAAATAAACCTTTATGCTTTTTTTTATAAAATTGATTATTACTTTATGGACTATGATCATGCTTCAAATTTTTTACAATTGACTAAAAAACAGCTAAAGGTTTTTCGATTTTGACCAACTATTAATCAGAACCTTGATATAAAAGAGCTTTAGTCGTCTCTCTCTTTGAATTTAGAACCTCATTTCTTTATTTATTTTCTTTAGACGAAAAAAAACCAGCAGTCATTGCTGGTTTTTAAAATCGTTATATCCGTTGGTATAAATTAACCAAGCAGTTTTAACGCAAGATCAGGCGCTTGTTTAGCTTGAGCGAGTACTGTTGAGCTTACTTGTTGTAAAATTTGCGCTTTCATCATCTCAACGGTTTCTTTCGCAAAATCCGTATCTTCAATTCGACTGTTTGATGCCGAGATATTTTCATTAATATTGTTTAAATTATTAATCGCATGACCAAAACGGTTTTGGAACGCCCCTAATGTTGCACGCTCTTTATCGACAAAGCCCATTGCTGCATCTAACGTTGCAATAGCCTTTTGAGAGCCACCTACCGTTGTTAAGTCCAAATCATTCACGGTATCAAATACAGCACCGCCAATAGCCAATTCCGCAGATAGCGAGCCACCGAAGGTCACCGCACTAGAAACTAAATCCCCCGCGGTAAATAGCTGTAATTGACCGTTTTCATCAACAGAGGCTTGAACAGTATCATTTTGTCCATTGATGTAGGTTGCCAATTCCTCAATATCATCACCCGCTTTCGCTTCAATTGTGATTTCTTGAGCTTTACCATTTTCATCATTAAATGACATGGTAAGTGTTTGATCGCCTTCTGGTACTGTCCAGCCTTTGTTTAGCTGATTTTGAGAGGCATAATGAAAGCCCCCCATTGCTAACGTATCTGAACGCATACTACCAAGCGTTAATTGCACCGCTTCACCCGCATTAGCACCAATCTGAAAGGTTGATGTTCCAAATTGACCATTCAATAAACGGCGACCACCAAAAGACGTCGTTTCTGCAATACGATTTAATTCATCGTTTAACGCATCT
>JAAGZR010000519.1 GCA_024206155.1 Aliivibrio sp. | reverse complement strand
TTGGTTTATTTCAGCATCAGCGATTGCTGGATTAACCATTGCTCGTGAAACCTTTAATTACATGTTACCTGCAGGCGCTGTACGTGGTTTCTCTATTGGTCGAACAGCAGGACGCTGGGGTGAACGAGTAGTAAGCCATAACGCGACCTTTAAGCTGCTAACTGAACTGCGTATTTTCTTCTTTAAAAAGTTAATACCACTCATTCCAGGCCGCTTTTCAAAGCTGCGTGATGCCGACTTATTAAACCGTCTCGTAGCAGATGTAGATGCGATGGATCATGTCTACCTACGACTTATCAGCCCTATAATTGTGGGCACATTAGGCATTATTGGCTTAACCGCTTTTCTTGCGTGGTTTGATGTCACTATTGGCCTTACCCTTGGTGCTATCTTATTTGCGTTGCTCATTATCTGGCCAACCCTGTTTTATAAACTAGGTAAACAAAACGGTGCCGATTTAACACACAATAAAGCCACCTTAAGAATTAAAACCTTAGATTGGCTTCAAGGTAACGCTGAACTGCGTATCTTTGGTGCTGAAGAGCAATACCAACAACGTATTCTAGATGCTCAAGTCGCACTGCTATCAAATCAACGTCACATGGCAATGTTGACTGGCTTAGCAAATGGATTATTGCTTTTAGCTAATGGCTGGACTCTACTGCTAATGTTGTGGATCTCTGCCGATGGCATTGCTGGTATGACACCAGACCCAATGGTCGCAATGGTTACCTTTGCAACGATGGCAAGCTTTGAATTATTGATGCCAATTGCTGGCGCTTTTCAATACCTAGGACAAACGTTAAGCTCGGCTCGCCGCTTAAATGAAATTATCACAGCAGAACCTGATACTGTTTTTGATAACAATGGCATTACTCAAGAAATAAAAGGTAATTTAACGATTTCAGATGTAAGTTACCAATACCTAGATGCTGATACCGATGCAATTAAGCACATTTCATTAGATTTACTGGCCGGTCAGAAAATGGCAATTGTCGGCCAAACGGGGTCAGGTAAATCAACCCTTCTGCAATTGTTGACTCGCCAATGGGACCCGAAATCAGGGGCAATTTATATTGATGGCGTTCAATTACCTAAATGGAAAGAATCAAGCTTACGCAGTGCAATGTCGGTTGTTAGCCAACGTGTTGATATTCTTAATGGTTCATTAAGAGATAACCTTTTACTTGCCAACGATACCGCAAGCGATGAAGAGTTAATTAAGACACTAAGTAAAGTCGGCCTAGACGATCTTACGCCTGACGAAGGCTTAGATATGTGGCTTGGAGACGGTGGACGTCAACTTTCTGGTGGTGAGCGTCGTCGGGTTGGTATTGCACGAGCATTACTGCACAATGCTCCGATAGTTTTATTGGATGAACCAACCGAAGGGTTAGATCAGAAAACAGAACAACAAATCATGTCGGTATTAAACGAACATATTAAAGATAAAACAGTTGTCTTTATTACTCACCGTTTAGTTAACCTTGAGCAAATGGATAATATTTGTTTAATGGATCACGGTGAAATTGTAGAGCAAGGCACACACAATACTCTGCTATCACTGAAAGGCGCATATCATCAATTATGGCAGCGCTTTTAATAATATTGGTCAAACCAATATAGCTGAAATAAAAAAGCCGATACTGTTTATTCAGTATCGGCTTTAAGTTATGAGTAAATTAAATTTATGCGTATTTTGCTTCAAACGCCTTCATAAATTCAACTAGCGCTTGCACACCTTCTAATGGCATTGCGTTATAAATTGATGCTCGCATTCCACCTACTACTCTGTGCCCTTTCAATGCTTTCAAGCCAGCATCATCTGCCAGCGACAAAAATTGTGCATCTAACTCAGGATTTGCTAATTGGAATGGTACATTCATTAGAGAACGATTATCTTCATGAACATCATTGCGATAGAAGTCTGATTGGTCAATATAATCGTATAAAGCGGCCGCTTTCTTACGGTTATGTGCTTCCATTGCTTCAATACCACCATTCACTTTTAGCCATTTAAAAACTAAGCCTGCAAGGTACCACGCATATGTTGGCGGTGTATTGAACATAGACTCTTGTTTTGCCAATACGCCGTAATTTAATACACTAGGGAGCGCTTCTGTGGCAAGTTCAAGTAAGTCATCACGTACAATAACAATCGTCAAACCTGCAGGACCAATATTTTTTTGCGCGCCAGCGTAAATCACACCGTATTTCGATACATCAATTTGGCGCGATAAAATCGTAGACGACATATCTGCAACAATGGGTTTATCTGTTATTGGCAAATCATTAATCTCAATGCCATCAATCGTTTCATTTGGGCAAAAATGAACATAAGCAGCATCATCACTTAATGCCCATTCTGCGGCAGGTTGAACCGCTTTTTTACCATCAACATTAATAATGGCCTCGATTACATTAGGTGAACAATATTTTTTTGCTTCAGTTACCGCACTTTGCGCCCAATACCCCGCATCGACGTAATCTGCTTTTGTATTACCATCAAGTAAGTTTAATGGAACAGCTGCAAACTGTGCTCGCGCGCCACCTTGGCAAAATAACACTTTATAATTATCAGGAATTGATAATAAATCACGTAGATCTTGCTCTGACTCTTCTGCGACTTTAATAAATTCTTTACTACGGTGGCTAATCTCCATCACTGAAGTGCCTAAGCCGTTCCAATTCACCAATTCCTTTTGAGCTTGGGCTAGAACGTCTACTGGCAGCATTGCTGGACCAGCACAAAAGTTAAATACTTTTTCCATGTTTCTCGAAGGCTCCTGCTATCTATAATAAATTGAATGTTTAAATATTGATGTAGAAATTAATACCACCTTTTGATCCACAAAGAAATCATAAAGTGATCTAATTCACTAAATCGCTCGAATAATACGAATCCAGATAAAAAAATAGCTCACCAATGTAAGCTATCTTGTCTCTATACTTTAGGTTACTGTAGATAACTTAAAAAACCCAACAGCATAAATAGTGGCATTTTCTGACCATTCAATAATTCGATCTGACCATCAGAAATAGTTGCAGCTAATCGATAATTATCACCGTCTTCAATGGCAAATTCATTAATAAGTAACTCATCCATTTGCATGCGAAGTTCTGGTGTTTCATCCACTAACTTTTTAGCAATGACTAATTCAGTAGAGCCTGTTACTGTTTTAATTAACTGATCAGCGTTTTGTGATGCTCTCGCCGTGCCAGCTGGTAACGTAAGCAAAATATTACTGTTTAATTTACTACCAAGTACTTCAGCACTGAATTCATTAATATTAACGTTAAACCCTTTCGCTGCAAGTAAGTCAAACGACAGGAGTAACTTCTCCACATTCTCATTGGTCAATTCTTGCTCTTGAAGCAGTGGAACTAATACTTTTAAACCATCAAAATTTAGGTTTTCGAAACTAATATCAAAAACACCATTCTTCACTACACCAGCATCCGTCAGCGCCTCTTCTAAAGTCAATCGATTTTGAGTAGTAAAGCTATTTTCTTCTACTTTATCTTTTACTTCAGTTAACTGATTTACACTCGTGTATTTAAGTCCTTTAATCTCATTATGGCTATTACTTTCAGCATCACTTAGCGCCAATTTATCTAAAGCAATGTCCGCTTCACCAATAAAAATATCATCTATATAATGACCAACACTTTGACCAGCGACATTATCAACTATCATTGCAGATTGGTTATCTAAACGCAGCTCTGTTTTAGGTAATTGGTATGACAGAGAGAATTGCCCATCTTTTTCAATCGTCGCTGATAATTCCGCAGCAGCTAAGAATAACTTTTCAACCCCTTGAGCTTGTAAGTCCGTAGTAGCAAAGTTCGTATCTTGGCTTGTCAGTAATAAGTCTGTCGTGCCCGTTAGCTTACTGTCTGTTGTCAGTGTTAGCCCTTGAATAAATTCAGAAGTATCTCCCGTACTTACAAATTTAGAAACTGAAGAAACCGAAAATAAACCATGAGATATATCGTGATTAACTAAAATTTCAGTTGGGTAACCTGCATGCTCTAACTCTTGACTTAAATCTTGATCAATAACATGAATACGGCTTTGTGCTTGAGAACTAAGATAGCCTCTATCATAAAATACAGGTTCAACCTCAATGATGCCGTTGTGATACGAAGCAATACCATCCTTAAAAATCGCCTCTCCAATCTTTCCTGTCGCAAATGGCCAGCAAGCAACAAGCACTACGGCACCGCCAATTGCAGCGTATTTTTTTAATTCATTCATATTGTTATCCAAGTTTTATCCATTTCGCTCAGTGTACCTAACCCACAGAGCGCAATAAAGTTCTATTTTATAAAATAAACTAGAGCCTTATATTATAAATATGGCGTATATTTTGCTTAACTATACAGTAATAAGCACTACGTTAATTTTTTGACTTTTGCAGTAACTCCAAATTTTATATATTCCTACTCTAGCAAAAATAGTCATTTCTGTTAGTATTTAGAATAATTTTTTGATTACAGCACTAATTTGATAGGTTTCAAATATCATGATCCGTAAGACACTTTTAGCTTCAAGCCTAATGTTCATTTCAGCAACATCAATGGCTGCAGATAATGATCCAAACAATGCCATCATGAGTAACTTTAGCTACGACTATGTTGAAGCTCGCATTGGATTTAGCCCTTCAACATTCGGTGCTGGTTT
>JAAGZR010000518.1 GCA_024206155.1 Aliivibrio sp. | reverse complement strand
TGAAGATCAAGCATGAATTGTGAAAGCGCACGGTGAAGACGAGCAAATTGACCTTTCATTACGATAAAGCGAGAACCAGAAATTTTTACCGCGCTCGCAAAATCAAGACCGTCAGCCATTTCACCAAGCTCAACATGATCTTTTACTTCAAAGTCATACGCTAGAGGGTTACCCCAACGCAGTACTTCTACGTTTTCTTCTTCATCTTTACCAAACGGTACTGAATCATCAGGAATGTTTGGAACAGACAAAGCGATAGCTTCGATTTGTTGTTGAAGATCTGCAAGTGCTACTTTTGCTTCATCTAATTCAGAGCCTAGGTTTGCAACGTCAGCCATAATGCGATCTGCTTCTTCGTGATCGCCCTTCGCTTTTGCTTGACCAATGGACTTCGAACGGGAATTACGCTGCGCTTGAAGCTCTTCAGTTTTAACTTGAAGGGACTTACGTTGTTCTTCAAGATTGCGAAGTGTCTCTACGTCTAGCTTAAAGCCACGACGTGCCAGTTTCTCTGCTGTTTCATCCAGCTCTGTACGAAGTAATTTTGAATCAAGCATTTGTAATCCTATGCCTTATGGTCATTGTGCGTTCAAACTAGACGAACCCACTTAATAATAAAATTTTGTGCAATTTTCAGTTCCAAATTGCGATTCGAATAAGATACCGAAAATGATCTTTTATTGGTAGCGTTTTAAGGTGCTGTTTTGATCTAATTGGGCTAAATATTCTAGCTTTTCGCTAATTTTGGTTTCTAAACCACGTTTTGTTGGAAAGTAGTACTTACGATCCTGCATTTCTGGTGGAAAATAATTCTCCCCTGATGCATACGCATTTGGCTCATCATGTGCATAACGATAGTCAGCCCCATACCCCATATCTTTCATTAATGAGGTTGGCGCATTGCGTAAATGGTTAGGCACATCATAATCTGGTGAGTTAATAGCATCCATTTGCGCTTGTTTCCACGCGGTATAAACGGCATTACTTTTAGGAGCGCATGCCAAATAAACTACCGCTTGAGCAATCGCTCTTTCGCCTTCAGCAGGGCCAATGCGAGTAAAGCAATCCCACGCATTCATCGCAACTTCCATCGCTCGTGGGTCAGCATTGCCTATATCTTCAGAAGCTATCGCCAACAAACGACGCGCAACATAAAGTGGATCACCACCTGCAGCTATAATTCGCGCAGTCCAATAAAGTGCTGCATCCGGATTTGAACCACGAATGGATTTATGAACGGCTGAGATTAAGTCGTACCACATGTCCCCTTTATTATCGAAACGCGCCAGTTTTTCACCTGCCACTTCCGCTAATAAAGATAAGTCCACCACTTTCTTACCTTCGTGATCTTCTTCTGCCATATCATGTAGGAGCTCAAGATAATTGAGTGACATACGAGCATCACCCGACACCAAATTTGCCAGTTGTAATTTTACATCATCAGGAAGTACAAAATTATCATCATTTAAGCCGCGGTCTTTATCTAAAAGCGCTTGGTCTATTACCTGAACAATATCTTGTTTTTCTAATGATTTTAATTTGTAGACTCGCGCTCGCGATAACAATGCGTTATTGAGTTCAAAAGAAGGGTTTTCAGTCGTCGCGCCAATAAAGGTGATCGTGCCATCTTCGATATGTGGCAAAAAAGCATCTTGCTGACTTTTATTAAAGCGATGGACCTCATCCACAAACATAATGGTTCTTCTGCCTGTGATTTGGTTTTCTTTTGCTTTTTCAATTGCAGCTCGAATGTCTTTTACACCAGATGTGACTGCCGATACTCGCTCGACTTCAGCATTAGTATAATTAGCAGCTACTTCCGCTAATGTTGTTTTACCGGTACCAGGAGGCCCCCATAAAATCATTGAGTGGATCTGTCCGGCTTCTAACGCGCGACGCAATGGCTTACCAACACCTAATAGATGCTGCTGACCAATGTATTGCTCAATATTTTGAGGGCGCATTCTAGCAGCAAGGGGACGAAAATCGTCCCCTGCTGAAAAATCTAAACTGAAGTTACTCACGTTTATCCTTTATCTTTCATTAGCGCTGATCATCGATATCAACACCTTCTGGCACAGTAAAAGTGAAATTACTTTGTGCTGGTTTTTTCGCTTCAAATTTCATAAAGTTAAAGTCACTACGTTGTCCGTCTTGCTCTACAACAGAGAATCCAGTGACATTACCTGATGGCTGTATATTGACAATAAAGTCACTTTTAACTGCTGAATCAGATTTTGGAGACACGGTGAACGCATCACCATTTTGTGTCACAGAATAGTTATCCCAATCAGAAGATTTATTACGTGTTAATAACACAAATGGGGTCTGTGTTGTGGCTTTTTCAAGTCCCATTAAGGTTACTTGCTCAACAAATGGGTTGTAATACCACAATGTTTCGCCATCAGTGACTAATAAATTCTCATCAGGCATTTGAGTATGCCAGCGGAATAAATTAGGACGTAAGATCTTCACATCCCCTTCGCCTTGCATTAAAACATCACCTTCTGGGCTCACTACTTTTTGAGTAAATACCGCTTCAAAGCCAGCATTTTGATTTAAACGCTCTGTCAATTCACTTTGAGGAGACGCGAACGCTGCAGCGCTACATACACCAGAACTTAATAAACACAGAGAAACTAAAAACTTTTTCATTATCAATTATCGCTTATTTAAAATAGAGGATTAATCGCCACTGCCTACAGGAGGCGGAGCAATTACTTCACGATTACCATTATGGCCCGGAGTACTTACTATTCCATGCGCTTCTAGTTGCTCAACAATACGAGCGGCACGATTATAACCAATTCTGAATTGACGTTGCACCCCAGAAACAGAACCACGGCGTGAAGTGGTTACAAACTCAACAACTTGATCAAATAGTTGGTCTAGCTCTTCTTCGCCTTCTGGTTTCTCACCAGGAAGTAACGCTTCAGCACCTTGCTCGCTCTTAGTAATCGCATCAATGTAATTTGGGCGACCACGTGCTTTCCAATCATTAACCACCGCATGAACATCATCATCCGATGCAAAGGCACCGTGAACACGAACGGTATGGTTAGATCCTGGTGCCAAATACAACATATCACCCATACCGAGTAGTGACTCTGCGCCACCTTGGTCAAGAATGGTTCGAGAATCGGTTTTAGTCGATACAGTAAAAGCAACACGTGTTGGGATATTTGCTTTAATCAAACCAGTAATAACATCAACCGATGGACGCTGCGTCGCAAGAATTAAGTGAATGCCAGCAGCACGTGCTTTTTGAGCCAATCGTGCAATCAGTTCTTCTACCTTCTTACCAACAACCATCATCAAATCCGCAAACTCATCAACGATAACGATGATAGATGGCAGTTTCTCTAACAATGGTGGCATTTCATCCATGCTGTCACCCGGCTTCCATAATGGATCATGAATTGGGTGCCCTGCTGCTGCTGCCATTTTTAATTTATCATTAAAGCCTTGTAGGTTACGAACCCCTAACGCTGACATTAATTTGTAACGACGTTCCATTTCACCAACACACCAGCGCAGTGCATTACCTGCATCTTTCATGTCAGTAACAACTTCCGTCAATAGATGTGGGATTCCTTCATAGATAGAAAGTTCCAACATTTTTGGATCGATCATGATAAAACGAACGTCTTCTGGTGTTGCTTTATACAGCACACTCAAAATCATGACGTTTACACCAACTGATTTACCAGAACCGGTAGTACCAGCAACTAGTACGTGAGGCATTTTAGCTAAATCAGCAATAACCGCTTCACCGGCAATATCAAGCCCCATAACGACGGTTGTTGGCGATTTGGCATTTTTAAATGTATCACTGCCAACCACATCAGAGAAAAATACCGTTTGACGATTAAAGTTAGGCAACTCTAGGCCTACATAAGGCTTACCCGGAATCACTTCAACAACACGCACTGCCATTGCCGATAAAGAACGCGCTAAATCGGTTGCTAAACCAGAAATACGACTTACTTTTACACCAGGCGCTAAATCTAGCTCAAATCGTGTGATCACAGGACCAGGGAAGATATCCACCACTCGTGCTTTAATTTTATAATCAGCCAGTTTTGCTTCAACCAAACGAGCTGTATGCTCTAGTGATTCTCGAGATTCCATTTCTGCACGGGTATCTGGAGCAAATAACAAATCCAAAGTTGGCATCGGAGATGTTGGTTTCGGTAAATTAGGCTCAGAGTTAACTAAGAACGGATTCTGTAGTGCCGCTTGCGTTGCCTTTTCTTTGGCGACTAGAGCTTGGAACGCGGCAATATCTGCATCTGAATGCGTAGGATCTTCTTC
>JAAGZR010000517.1 GCA_024206155.1 Aliivibrio sp. | reverse complement strand
TTCATCGCTTGGCCTTGCAGCATTTTATTTGCCGTACCAGCCAGAGCACCTGCGATATAGCCAATTTGGTCTTTTGGTGTAACACGCAAACCTTCTTTTTTAATGGTTTCAAGCTGAAGTTTGTCCATCAAATCATCCACTAAATAACCACCACCATGGACAATCACTAAAGCTCTGTTTGCTTGCTGTTGATAATTTGAAACCGTTTTAAATAATTGTGTTAACGTTTCGGTTGATGACAATACAGCTCCACCTAACTTAATCACTAAAGGACGTTGCTTCATACTAAATACCATACTTTATATTAAAGACGTTAACATTGGAAAGCCAAAACGAATATTAATGCATTGCATTGCTTGGCTTGATGCTCCTTTTAATAAATTATCAATCGCAGAGACGACGATTAGGTGTTCGCCTTGAACTTTCCAACCGATATCACAGAAAGGTGTTTTCTCTACCGATTGAATTTTTGGCATTTCATTACCCAATAAACGTACCGCAGCAGATTGGCCATAACTCTCCTCAAAAACCTGTTGAATTTCTTTTTCAGTAACGCCTTTTGCTAATTTAGCGGTGATCGTTGCTAAAATCCCACGTTTAAAATTACCAAGATGAGGAGTAAAAATAACATCACAACCAAGGTGTACTGAAATTTCAGGTTGATGACGGTGAGTAAATACCCCATATGGTTGTAAGCTCACTTCACAGAAACTACTGGCTAAATTGGCTTTACGTCCTGCACCAGTAACGCCACTCGTCGCGTTAATTACTGGCCATTGATTCTTATCTAATAAGTCAAATTTAACTAATGGTTTTAATGCTAATTGTGACGCAGTTGGATAACATCCTGGTACGGCAATCAATTGAGCTTGAGTGATCGCTTCTGCATTCCATTCTGCTAATCCATAAGCCGCTTTATCTAGCCATGCTTCATGCTTATGTTTAAAACCATAATACTCAGGATAGAAGCCCTCTTGCTTAACACGAAACGCACCTGACAAATCAAAAACAACACAATCATTCTCTAAAAATATTGCGGCTAAATCGTGGCTCACTTCATGCGCTGTTGCTAATAATACAACATCAGACTCTATAGCGACTTGAGTCACATCCAAAAGCGGCTGCAACACATCATCAACAATACCTTTTAATGAACCATACAATTCACTAAGCGCTTTACCTTTATCTAAACTGTTTTCTGATACATACAAACCAGCTAAAGAAAGGTGCGGGTGCTTAAATATCATCAGTGCTAATTCTGCACCTGTATATCCGCTTGCTCCGATGATGGTTGTTTTCAACATAATACGTCCGTTTATCTCTTCATCTATTGAAGGAAAATGCCATTCAAGGTAACTTTAGTGTTACACATATTTAATACTGACTTTCCTCTTTATAGTTTAGTTTATTCATTAAAATTAAACTAAACTGTATTTATATTCACTTTATGTGATTTAATATGTGTTTTACAGGGTTCTATCTTTTGTGTCAACAGTGGATGTATGAATAAATGAAATTTCCAGAATTTAAAGACTATTATCAGCAACTCATTTCTACCTCATCAATCAGTTCAACCGATTCAAGTTGGGACGAAGGCAATGCCGAAGTCATCCACAAATTAGCGCAATGGTGTGAAGACTTAGGTTGTGAAGTTGAGATTGAAGAGCTCGAAAAAGGCAAACTGAACTTATTAGCTAAACTTGGCTCAGGAGAAGGTGGTCTATTATTAGCAGGCCACACAGATACCGTGCCTTATGACCAAGGTCGTTGGAACTATGATCCTCATACATTAACCGAATCTAACGATAGATTCTATGGTCTTGGCACTGCTGATATGAAGGGATTTTTTGCTTTCATCTTAGAGGCAATCAAAAACATCAATTGGAAAGGCCAATCAAAACCACTTTATATCCTGGCCACCTGCGATGAAGAGACGACCATGCTTGGTGCTCGCCACTTTGCATCAAATACCCAAATACAACCGGATTATTGCATTATCGGTGAGCCTACGAGCCTAAAACCGATACGAGGCCATAAAGGTCACGTTGCGAATGCGATTCGAGTAACAGGTAAGTCAGGACACTCTTCAGATCCTGCTCATGGGATAAACGCCTTAGAGATCATGAATGAGATTATGTTTGCGTTAATGGGTTTAAAAAATAAACTAGTAAAGGAATATCATAACCCTGGTTTTTCTATCCCATACCCAACACTCAATCTTGGTCATATACATGGAGGAGACAGCCCCAACCGAATTTGCGGTTGTTGTGAGTTACATTATGATGTCCGTCCATTGCCGGGGATCAGCCTTGATGGACTCGACAATATGCTACGTAATGCGCTAAAAGACGTTGAAGCTAAATGGCCGGGCCGAATCGACATCACTCCTCTTCATGAGCCTATTCCTGGTTATGAATGCAGCCCAGACAGCCCGATTGTTACAAGTACCGCAGAACTTTGCGGCCAAGAAGTGGAAACAGTGAACTATTGTACTGAGGCACCTTTCTTACAAGATCTGTGTCCAACGTTAGTTTTAGGTCCTGGTTCAATTGAACAAGCACACCAACCTGATGAATTTTTGGCATTTTCTTTTATTGATCCTACGATCAATATTTTGAGTAAATTGATGTATAAACACTGCTTCTAAGCTGAAATAAATTTACAAAAACCGTCAATATAAAAATGAATATTCGATGATCTATGGCAACAATTTGTTTAAAAAGTCATCGTTTATTCTTCAATATTTGACGAAGCGCCGTAAATTCGGATAGATTGGAGTCAGGAAAAAATTGAATGTAACAAAATTACACGTATAGGAAGTATGTATGAATGAAAAGTATTCTGCTTTAAAAAGTAATGTCAGCATGCTGGGTCACTTGCTTGGTAACACGATTCGAGACGCACATGGTGAAGAGTTATTAGCAAAAGTTGAAACCATTCGTAAGCTGTCTAAAACAGCACGCGCAGGAAGCGATGAAGACCGTAATGCACTGATTGAAGAAATCAAAAGTCTCCCAGATGATCAATTAACGCCAGTAGCCCGTGCATTCAGCCAATTCCTCAATCTTACCAATATGGCAGAGCAGTACCATACAATTTCACGCCATTGTGAATCACATGTCTGCGAACCTGATGCGATTAGCACTCTTTTCTCTAAATTAAAGCAAAGTGATGTGAGTAAATTAGATACTGCACAAGCGGTTCGTGAACTGAATATTGAACTCGTATTAACGGCGCACCCAACAGAAATTGCCCGTCGTACCATGATCAATAAGTTGGTGAAAATCAACGAATGTTTATCAAAGCTTGAGCTTGGTGATATCTCTTTCTCTGAGCGTGATAAGACAGAACGTCGCCTTGAGCAATTAATTGCACAAGCGTGGCACTCTGATGTTATTCGTCAAGAGCGCCCTACGCCATTAGATGAAGCTAAATGGGGTTTTGCAGTTGTTGAAAACTCTTTATGGCAAGGTATTCCGGATTTCTTACGTGAATTCGACCAGCGTTTAGAAGGTCATTTAGGCGAAGGTCTCCCTATTGATGCTCGTCCTGTTCATATGTCTTCTTGGATGGGTGGGGACCGTGACGGTAACCCATTTGTAACGCACAAAATTACACGTGAAGTCATGCTTCTTTCTCGCTGGAAAGCGGCTGATCTTTATCTAAAAGACATTAACGAATTAGTCAGCGAACTTTCAATGGTCAAATGCTCTGATGAGGTGCGCGAACTGGCTGGCGATGAGCACGAACCTTACCGTGCGGTCCTAAAGCAACTGCGTATACTTTTAGGTAATACGTTAGAAAACTTAGACGCACAAATGAAAGGTGAGCTTGCACCAAATAAATCCGTCTTGACTGACACAGATCAACTATGGACTCCTCTATACGCGTGTTACCAATCTTTACATGCTTGTGGTATGGGGATCATTGCAGATGGCTCTCTACTGGATACATTACGTCGTGTGAAAGCGTTTGGTGCTCACCTTGTTCGTCTTGATATTCGCCAAGAAAGTACGCGTCACTCAGATGTTTTATCAGAACTTACTCGTTATTTAGGCATTGGTGATTACGACCAGTGGAGCGAACAAGATAAGATTTCTTTCCTTGTTAATGAACTCAGCTCTAAGCGCCCTCTTCTTCCTCGCAATTGGGAGCCATCTCCTGACGTTCAAGAAGTAATTGATACCTGTAAAGTCGTCGCTGAACAATCAAAAGAAGCGTTAGGCTCTTATGTTATCTCAATGGCTCGTACTGCATCGGATGTATTAGCTGTCCATTTACTACTTCAAGAAGCGGGTTGTCCATTCCGTATGGATGTGTGTCCGCTGTTTGAAACTCTAGATGATTTAAATCGCTCTAAAGAAGTCATGGAACAGCTGTTCTCTATTGACTGGTATCGTGGATTTATCCAAAACCATCAAATGGTGATGATCGGTTATTCTGATTCTGCAAAAGATGCGGGGGTCATGTCAGCTGGTTGGGCACAATACAGCGCGATGGAAGCACTCGTTGAAGTCTGTGAGAAAGAGAGCATTGAGCTTACTTTATTCCATGGCCGTGGCGGCACTATCGGTCGCGGCGGCGCTCCTGCACACGCAGCACTTCTGTCTCAGCCACCGAAAAGTTTAAAAGGCGGTTTACGCGTAACTGAACAAGGTGAAATGATCCGCTTTAAATTAGGTCTACCTGAAGTTGCAGTAAACAGTTTTAACCTATACGCAAGTGCGATCCTTGAAGCTAACCTTCTGCCACCACCAGAACCAAAACAAGATTGGCGTGATCTGATGGAAGTGCTGTCTGAAGTGTCATGTGAAGCCTACCGTAATGTAGTTCGTGGCGAAAAAGACTTTGTACCTTACTTCCGAGCGGCAACGCCAGAACTAGAACTGGGTAAACTTCCGCTAGGATCTCGGCCTGCTAAGCGTAACCCAAATGGTGGCGTTGAAAGCTTACGTGCAATTCCATGGATCTTCTCATGGAGTCAAAACCGTTTGGTTCTTCCTGCATGGCTAGGTGCGGGTGAAGCGATTCAATATTCAATTGATAAGGGTCATCAAGAGCTATTAGAAGAGATGTGTCGTGAATGGCCATTCTTCTCTACACGTCTTGGCATGCTTGAAATGGTTTACACCAAGTGTAATCCACAGATGTCTGAATACTACGATCAACGTTTAACTGATAAGTCTCTATGGCCTCTAGGTGAGCGTCTACGCAATCAATTACAAGCCGATATTAAAGCAGTATTGAACGTAGAGAACAGCGATCACTTAATGGAACGTGACCCATGGGGTTCTGAGTCTATTCGTCTACGTAATATTTATGTCGACCCACTAAACATGCTACAAGCTGAGCTTCTGTTCCGTACTCGTCAAAAAGAAGAAACGTCACCAGAGCTTGAAGAAGCGCTAATGGTTACTATTGCTGGTATTGCTGCAGGCATGCGTAATACAGGCTAATCATTAGGGTTTAAACCTCCTTCCTATATTCAAAGGTCACTTCGGTGGCCTTTTCTTTTGTCTTCTAATTGTCTAATACTAATCGTAGCAAATAACTGCTCATTCTAGCTGGTTAAAATGCTCGATAATTGCGTTGAAGTTTTTGATTGTAGAATAACTACTTATCGAAAAATTTCGACTTGTTCTCAAGCATTTTACCTGCGCTATTCCTGATCGTTTACTTACTGTGATTAGTATAACTAATTAAATGGTCATTATTGGGATTGGTATAAGTGGGTACAGATACAGACACAAAAAAACCGCTATGGTAGCGGTTCTTTATAATGAGTTAGAAAGATAATCTAACTTAACTTTTAGGACGCACACCTAGTGTATGACACAGCGCGTAAGTATGCTCTGCACGGTTTAGAGTGTAGAAGTGGAAGTCTTTTACTCCTTCACGGCTTAGAACGCGCGTCATGTCGATAGCATGGCTTGCTCCTACCATTTGACGGGTCACAGGATCATCATCTAAACCTTCAAACTGCTGCGCCATCCAGCCTGGGATCTTCACATTATTCATCTTGGCAAAACGAGAAGCTTGCTTAAAGTTCGATACAGGTAAAATACCAGGAATGATCTCAACATCAATGCCAGCAGAGACACAACGGTCACGAAAACGTAAGTAGCTTTCTACATCAAAGAAAAACTGAGTTATCGCACGGTTCGCCCCCGCATCCACTTTACGTTTTAGGTTTAATAAATCGGCCTGTGCACTTTTTGCTTCAGGGTGAACCTCAGGAAAAGCAGCCACTGAAATATCAAAGTCATGTTGAGACTTCAGTAATTCAACAAGATCAGAAGCGTACATTTCTGGAGTACCACCACCTGGTGGGATATCACCACGCAATGCCACGATATCTTTAATGCCATTTGCCCAATAATCATTAGCAATATCAATCAACTCTGAGCGACTTGCATCAATACAAGTTAAATGCGGGGCAGCAATAAGACCCGTTTGCTCTTTAATTTCTTTAATAATGGAATGAGTACGATCACGCTCGCCTGAGTTTGCGCCATAAGTTACCGACACAAATTTCGGTTGTAAGGTTTTTAATCGGTGAATAGAGTTCCACAACGTTTCTTCCATCTTCTCTGAACTTGGTGGAAAAAACTCAAAAGAGACATTGATATTACCATCAAGCTCAGCAATATTTTGATTCAGTGACTCTAAGTGGCTTGCGTGTGAATAGGCCATATCTTGCTCTCCCTGCTGTAATGCTAAAGATAGTGCATTACAAAAATATATCATCCGTGGCGACATCATTTAGACGTCTATATGTCTACAGAATGTATGTTATGGAGTTCAATGTCAAGGGAAGGATTATGAATTTTTCTCAAGTTGCTATTGAGTTATTTTCAAGACAGAAAAAAGCAGATGAGAATAATGGATCGAAATAAGAATATAACGGAGAGCTAAAAAAAACGCCAGCACTAAGGCTGGCGTTTAAATTATTAGTTGGCTATTGATTACTCAGCAGCAACAACTTCTAATTTCAATGTAGCAAATACTTCAGAGTGAAGTTGGATGCTAACTTCGAAAGAACCAGTTGTACGTAGAGCGCCTTCAGGAAGACGAACTTCGCTTTTCGCAACTTTAACGCCAGCAGCTGTAATAGCGTCAGCGATGTCACGAGTACCGATTGAACCGAATAGTTTACCTTCGTCACCAGATTTTGATGCGATAGTAACTTCTAGAGCGTTAACAGACTCAGCACGAGCTTCTGCAGCAGCTAGTTGCTTAGCAACGTTAGCTTCTAATTCAGCGCGACGAGTTTCAAACATCTCTACGTTAGCTTTAGTTGCCATAACAGCCTTACCTTGTGGGATAAGGAAGTTACGTGCGTAACCAGCTTTAACGTTAACTTGGTCGCCAAGGCTACCTAGGTTACCGATTTTATCAAGTAGAATAACTTGCATTATCTTAGTCCTCTATATACTTAATTAAACAACTAACGACTTACAGATGCTTATCTGTGTACGGTAGAAGTGCAAGGTAACGAGAACGCTTGATAGCGCGAGCTAGCTGACGTTGGTATTTAGCACGAGTACCAGTGATACGGCTAGGTACGATTTTACCAGCTTCAGTGATGTAGTTTTTTAGAGTTGCTACGTCTTTGTAGTCAATCTCTTGTACGCCTTCTGCTGTAAAACGGCAGAATTTACGACGACGGAAGAAACGAGCCATGGGCTATCTCCAGATCTAAATTAATTTAATATGCTCAGCATGTAACACTACTCTCGCCACGCCATTTCGGCCTGTCTGATAAGTGATAAAACCACTTACCGTAACGTTACTGCTTTGAGCTAAGTTTGCAGTTAAAGCTTGAGACCCTTGTCCACTCACTACCACGTTCATTCTGCAATAGACTTCACGTGATAAGCCAGCTTCCTGTTTAATCGAACGATGCTCAATGACAAAATGACAATGAGGTATGCCCGCAGGACTAAGACTTCGAACCGGAGCCTTGGCGATTACACCGCTTAACTCCAATCGATTGGTCATCAATTCAATTACTCAGCAGCAGCTTCTTCAGCGCGTGGTGCAGCGTCTTCACGCTTAGCAGAACGCTCTTCTTTAGCTTTCATCATTACTGATGGCTCAGTGATCTCAGCTTTAGTACGCATGATCATGTTACGTAGAACAGCATCGTTGTAACGGAATGCAGTTTCTAGTTCATCAATAACAGCTTGCTCAGACTCAACGTTCATAAGAACGTAGTGTGCTTTGTGCAGTTTGTTGATTGGGTAAGCCATTTGACGACGACCCCAATCTTCTAGACGGTGGATAGTACCACCAGCTTCTGTGATTGAACCTGTGTAACGCTCGATCATGCCAGCAACTTGCTCGCTTTGATCAGGATGCACCATGAATACGATTTCATAATGACGCATTGGTTGCTCCTTACGGATTATTCAGCTTCCACGATTGGCTCAGTCATCCAAGGGAAGCAAGGAACTAAAAAAAAGACTGAGAATTAAGAACGGCGGATAGTATAGAAAAACAGCGTTATTGGCAAGAAAAAGATAACTAAATCACAAAAATATTTCCTCTGATTTCAAAGAAAAAAAGAAGGCAATGAAATACTCATCACCTTCTCACTTAGCTTGCTGTTTTATCTGTTATTTCGCCTTATAACGAACGCTGACGTACTGCTTCAAATAAACACACACCAGAAGCTACAGAGACATTTAAACTGGTTACAGAGCCTGCCATTGGGATTTTAATCAGGTCATCGCAAGTCTCACGAGTTAGGCGACGCATACCATCACCTTCTGCTCCCATAACAATCGCTAACGGGCCGGTCAGTTTCGCTTGATAAACATCATGCGTCGCTTCACCAGCAGTGCCTACGAACCATACGCCTTTCTCTTGTAGAGCACGCATCGTACGAGCTAGGTTAGTCACGCGAACCAAAGGAACCACTTCCGCTGCACCACAAGCAACTTTACTTACCGTTGCTGTCATTGACGCTGATTTATCTTTAGGTACGATTACCGCAGCAACACCCGCACCGTCAGCATTACGCAGACAAGCACCTAAGTTGTGTGGATCGGTAACGCCATCCAGCACTAAGAATAATGGATTCTCAGATTGTGCCATGATGTCGTCTAGATCGTTTTCATTAAGCTGCTTAGCAGGAGTAACACGAGCAATAATACCTTGGTGATTCGCACCATTTGCTTTGTCATCCAACGTTTTACGTGGAAGCTCTTGGATTTTAAACCCAAGATCAGTCAGTTCCTTGATAATAGGTAGCAAACGATCGTCTTCACGACCTTTTAATACAAATATTTCAATAAAACGGGCCGGATCACGCTCTAATACTGCTTTGGCTGCGTGGATGCCAAAAATAAATTCATTACTCATGCTGTCGCTTCTTTCTATTACAAATTAGTGGTTCTAATGGAGCATAGTCGCTCCATTATCGGATCGTTACTTATTCCGCTGTTGGCTTAGGTTTTCTTGCGCGCACTTTTTTCTTGTGCTTTGGTTTCGGCTTTCTTTTTGCCTTTACCTCATCAGCTGATCCATCAGGACGTTTTGTTGGTTCTACCATGGCTTGAGCTTTTGATTTCACTTTGCCCTTACCTTTGGATTTGCGCTCACCTAATTGACCACGGCCTTTTGGCTCCGCTTTCTCGCCTTTTTTCTTTGGCTTAAAGTTAGGATCACGACGAGGCTCTTTTGTGCCACGTTTTTTCGCGTTATCTTTGGCTGTTTTGCCATGACCACGCGCTTTACGCATTGAGCTTGTGCATTCAAAGTCAATGTTGCGATCATCAAGATTAACGGCAACAACCTTAACGGTAACCTGATCACCAAGACGGAAAATTTGACCAGAGCTTTCACCAGTTAAACGTTGACCTGCCGGGTCGAACTGGTAGTAATCATTCGCTAATGATGAAATATGAACTAAACCATCAATATGCAAATCATTTAATCGTACAAAGAAGCCAAAACCGGTGACGTTGGCAATAACACCTTCTAGCTCTTCACCGATATGATCTTGCATGTATTCACACTTCAACCAATCGGCAACATCACGTGTTGCATCATCTGCACGGCGCTCAGTCATTGAACATTGCTCACCAAACACATCCATATCATCGAATGAATAATGGTAACCACCTGTTGGTGTCCAACGATCGTTATTTTGGCCTTTCTCTTTGGCAATTAGATACTTAATTGCGCGGTGTAGCAGTAGATCAGGATAACGACGAATTGGCGATGTAAAGTGCGCATAACGCTTCAATGCTAGACCGAAGTGGCCTTGGTTATCTGCATTGTATACCGCTTGCTTCATTGAACGCAGCAGCATCGTTTGGATCAGTTCTTTGTCAGGACGATCAGCAATCACATGCACCAATTGACCGTAATCTGTTGGTGATGGTGTTAGCCCGCCAGATAAACTTAAACCCAGCTCTCCTAAGAAATCACGGAAACCTTGTAGGCGCTCTTCACCTGGTGATTCATGCACACGATACAACGCAGGCTCTTTGGCTTTTTCAACAAAAGAAGCCGACGCGATGTTCGCTAAAATCATACACTCTTCGATGATCTTATGAGCATCATTACGAATCACTGGTTCAATGCGGTCAATCTTACGATCGGCATTAAAGATAAACTTAGTTTCAATGGTTTCAAACTCAATCGCACCACGAGCTTCACGTGCTGTTTTTAGCACCTGATACATATTATGAAGTTCTTTAAGATGCGGAACTAATGGCTCATAACGTTGAGTCAGTTCTTCATCACCATCAAGAATGTCACTTACTTTGTTGTAAGTAAGACGAGCGTGTGAGTTCATTACCGCTTCGTAATGCTTAAAACCTGACAGCTTGCCTGATGCAGAGATAGTCATCTCACACACCATACATAGGCGGTCAACTTGTGGGTTCAATGAACATAAGCCATTCGATAATACTTCTGGCAGCATTGGTACTACTTGCGCAGGGAAGTAAACCGAGTTACCACGCTGAATCGCTTCTTTGTCTAATGCGTTATCAGGGCGAACATAATAACTTACATCAGCAATCGCAACCCATAAACGCCAGCCACCAGAGGCTTTCGCTTGACAGAATACCGCATCATCAAAGTCTCGAGCATCTTCACCATCAATCGTCACTAATGGCAATTCACGAAGATCGACACGACCTTCTTTTGCTTCTTCAGGTACTTCTTCAGCTAAGCCTTCAACTTGTTTTTCAACGGCTGTTGGCCATACATGAGGAATATTGTGAGTGCGTAGTGCAATATCGATCTCCATGCCTGGCGCCATATTCTCACCAAGCACTTCAATCACTTCACCTGACATGCCACGAGCACGGCCACCACGGTCAGTGATATTAATCACAACGACATTACCCATGCGAGCACCCATTTTATGCTCTTTAGGGATAAAGATATCTTGGTTGATCCTTGAATCATCAGGAACAACAAAGCCCAGGCCATCTTCAATAAAGAATCGGCCAACAATACCTTCGTTATGAGGTTCTAATACGCGTACAACTCGACCTTCTTTGCGGCCTCGCTTATCAGTGCCTGTTGGCTGAACTAATACCACATCACCATGAATAACTTTCTTCATTTGGTGGAAAGGCAAAAGCACATCATTGTCTTTACCAACACTGCCTTCAGGACGGATCCACCCGAATCCATCACGGTGTCCAAGTACCACACCTTTTAATACTTCAATGCGTTCTGGTAATGCATAGCACTGACGACGAGTGAATACTAACTGTCCATCTCGTTCCATCGCTCTTAAACGACGACGTAAACCTTCATAGTTATCTTCACCAGATAAACCTAGGGCTTCGAATAAGTCATTACGATTTAAAGGAGCGTCTGCTTTTTGAAAGAATTCAAGAATACATTCACGACTTGGAATTGGATTCTCATACTTTTCTGCTTCTCGATCTTTGAAAGGATCGTTTTGAATAATCTTAGACATAGGCGACCTGCTTAGTCAGAGGAGATAATAAGGTAATTGTACCTGAGTATGCATATAACAGATAGAAAAGGATTTGGAATTACGGTCTTAAACGCGATTTAGCAAAATCAGTAATTCGCTGTTATCTGTCAACATATCCTGAATCGTATAGTTGTCTAATTCATCCAAGAATGCTTGTTTAGCTTTGGCAAGAGCGTTTTTAAGTCGACATACAGAAGTAATATGACAAAATTCAGGTGCGCAATTAACAACCTGTAGTGGTTCAATCGATCGGATCACATCACCTATAATAATTTGATTTGCTGGCTTACCTAAACAAATCCCCCCATTCTTACCTCGAACCGTTTTTACATAGCCTTCTTGACCTAATTTATTGATGATTTTCACCATATGGTTACGCGACACACCAAATGCTTCAGTTACAATAGTAATGCTAGTCAATTCATCTTTCGGTAATGATGCTAGGAATATCAAGGCTCTTAGGCCAAAGTCGGTAAAATTTGTTAGTTGCATATCCTCTCCTTATCTTTATTTATTGTAAATCTTCTCTTGACCAAAAGATATATTTTAGATACAACTTATAACATACATAATAAATGCACCTTTAAAGGTACACATCATGCTCAACAAAAATACTATTGATATCATCAAATCAACAATTCCATTACTTGCACAAACAGGCCCAGCATTAACCGCTCATTTTTATGATCGTATGTTTACTCATAACCCTGAATTAAAAGATATTTTTAATATGAGTAACCAACGCAATGGCGACCAACGAGAAGCCCTATTTAATGCTATCTGTGCTTATGCGGGTAATATTGAAAACCTAGAAGTGCTATTACCCGCCGTAGAGAAAATAGCCCACAAACATACGAGTTTTATGATCACAGCAGAGCAATACAACATTGTTGGTGGTCACTTATTGGCAACGCTTGATGAGATGTTTTCTCCAGGCCAAGAAGTTCTTGATGCTTGGGGTGAAGCTTATGGTGTATTGGCTAATGTATTCATTCAACGTGAAGAGCAAATCTATCAAGATAATAATGCTCTTGATGGTGGTTGGCGCGGACTACGTGAATTTGAGCTAATCGCAAAAGAAAAAGAGAGTGAGCACATCACTAGCTTCACGTTTATACCTACAGATGATCAGCCTGTTTCCCACTTCAAGCCCGGTCAATACATTGGTATTTACTTAAACCCTGAAGAATTTGAAAACCAAGAGATTCGTCAATACAGCTTATCTTCAGCGCCTCAAGAAAAAACATATCGTATCTCAGTAAAACGAGAAGATGGCGGTAAAGCCTCAAATTACCTACATGCATCTCTGAATATTGGCGACAAGGTAAACCTTACTGCACCTGCGGGCGATTTCTTCTTAGACGTTGAAGCATCAACACCTGTTACGCTTATTTCTGCTGGTGTTGGCTTAACTCCGACTCTTTCTATGCTAGAAACACTGACCCAGCATGAAGAAAAAGTAACGTGGTTACACGCAACGGAAAATGGCTCTCAACATGCATTTAAACAACATATTTCTGCTTTAGCTGAAAAGCATCAGCATATCTCTGCGTATACTTGGTATAACCAAGCACAGGAAACAGATAAGCTAAATCAAGATTTCCAATTCAACGGATTCATGAACCTAACGGAGGTAAAAGAAGCCATTATCTCTGAGGCTGGCCATTATTACTTTTGTGGCCCTGTTGGTTTTATGCAACATGTCGCAAAGCAATTGATTGAACTTGGTATTACTGAGGATCGCATTCATTACGAGTGCTTTGGTCCTCATAAAGTTCTATAAATTAACAACGTCTTAAATGCAAAAACGCCCAGCGATAGTTTATCGCTGGGCGTTTTTTGAGCTGATGAAATTACATACTTAACAATAACAGTTAAATATTAACACTTAAGTTCTACCAGAAGGTATCTCGTCTTTTTGCCCTCGCAATCACATTGCCAGGCATACGCATTTCTAAGCCATCCCTTAGGTTAGCAATCCGTTTATGTTTACGTCCATCGGCTGTCACCGTGTTATATAACCATCGGTACGCGTCTTCATAATCAAGTGGGCTACCATAATCACTCAATAGCAACTCAGCAAGGTGAATACGAGCGTTCACATTTCCCATTCCTGCGGCTTCACGCAAGTAAGGAATTGCTCGCTCTCTATCTTGTTGAACCAAGGTCCCTTTAGCGTAGTATCGACCAATCTGCTCTAGCGCTGCTGGTAAACCTTGTCTTGCTGCATTTTCCATGTAGTAAAGTCCTAACTCTACATCACGGTCAACACATACACCCCATGCCAACATGTCTCCGTAAAGAAACTCGTAAGCGGGTGAATCAATCTTAGTAGCACGAGCGACAATGTCTTCAACTAATTGACAATTGTCTACGTTTTTTACACGGGTTAGGTGTGAATTTGTATCAAATAATCGAAACAGTTGGTTTTCGGTATAGATTGGGATCGGCTCTCCGATCTCTTCGCTAGAAGCATGCATAGGCACTAGTGCGACCATGCAGGCTGCTACGAGATGTCGTAGTTTCATAATTCATCAACTCTTTATAACTGTATTTATTATATCGACGTAAGCGGCAAGTTCTTTAGACAAAATTTGCCCTTAGTGGCAATTTTTTGCCCATACTTTATAAGTTGTTGATTAAATAAAAATTCAGAGATTTGATAAGGAGATAACAGAAACTAATAATGAAAATAACAGATATAAAAAAACCAGCTACATGAGCTGGTTTCTCTTCATTCGCTAAGCAATTAAGCTTGGAATGGGTGTACTTTGATGATTGTCTCGTTACGGTCAGGACCAGTAGAGATAATATCAATAGGCACGCCTGTTAATTCTTCGATGCGCTTAATGTAATTTAGAGCAGCTTGTGGAAGCGCTTCAATTGTTTTCGCACCAAATGTATTTTCAGACCAACCAGGCATAGTTTCGTATACTGGTGTCGCTTCTTCAAATGCTTCAGCAGCCATTGGAGAAACTTCTAGTAAAGAACCATCTTTCATCTGGTAACCAGTACAGATTTTTAGCTCTTCTAGGCCATCTAATACGTCTAGTTTAGTTAGACACATACCAGACAGTGAGTTGATTTGGATTGCACGACGCATAGCAACAGCATCAAACCAACCAGTACGACGTAAACGACCCGTCGTTGCACCAAACTCGTGACCAACTGTACCTAGATGTTTACCAATTGGATCTTGCTTATCTAAACCATCATATAGCTCAGTAGGGAATGGACCAGAACCTACGCGAGTACAGTATGCTTTAGTAATACCTAGGATGTAACCTAAGTGACGAGGACCAAAACCAGAACCTGCAGCAACGCCACCAGCGGTAGTATTAGAAGATGTTACGTAAGGGTAAGTACCGTGGTCGATGTCTAGAAGTGTACCTTGAGCACCTTCAAACATAATCTTATCGCCGCGCTTGCGTGCTGCATCAAGAGTATCAGTTACATCGATAACCATTGAAGTTAATAGATCAGCATAGCTCATTGCTTGCTCAAGTACTTCTTCATAACTTACTGGCTCTACTTTGTAGTAGTTAACTAATGCGAAGTTATGGTATTCCATTACTTCTTTTAGTTTCTCAGCGAAAACAACTTTATCAAATAGATCGCCAACACGTAGACCACGACGAGATACTTTATCTTCATACGCTGGACCGATACCACGACCTGTTGTACCAATTGCTTTGTTACCACGTGCGATTTCACGCGCTTGGTCTAGCGCTACGTGATAAGGAAGAATTAGAGGACAAGCTTCAGAAATGAATAGGCGTTCACGAACTGGAATACCACGCGCTTCAAGTGGCGCCATTTCTTTTAGTAAAGCATCAGGTGAAAGCACTACGCCATTACCGATAATGCATTCAACATTATCACGTAAAATACCTGATGGAATTAAGTGTAGAACGGTTTTTTCACCGTCGATAACTAGAGTGTGGCCTGCATTGTGACCGCCTTGATAGCGAACTACATACTTTGCATCTTCAGTTAAAAGGTCTACGATTTTACCTTTACCTTCGTCACCCCATTGGGTGCCCAGAACGACAACGTTATTTCCCATCTTTCCAAGTCTGCTTGTTAGTTAAAAATGGATTCTAGCATTGATAGAAAAATCTTTCAGGTATTTTTAGTTAAAATCTCATTTTCATAATAAAGCGCTATCAATACAAACAAGGTTATGATTTATATTTCTAATAAAATCATAAATAAAGACACAATCCTACATTTTTAGCGAATATTAGAGCATCACACTGCAAATAACGACACCAGCAACCACTAAGCACCCACCGATACGACGCAAAATATTGTCAGGTTGCTCACTTAATTGCGCCACCATATTACGCCACCCAGTGGGGGCGATTAATGGACCTAGCCCTTCCACAATGAGTACACCACCAATGGCTAACCAAATCGCATTGCTCATACAAACCTCTTAATAAACGTAATAACGTGCAGAAACAAAACAAGGCCCCGTAGGACCTTGTTAATTAAAGCGAATCAAAATCTAGAATTAGATTTATTTCCCACCCTTTGGATCATTCATGTATTTAAAGAAGTCAGTCTTAGGATCAAGTACTAAGATGTCGCTCTTGCTATTAAATGATCTCTCATAGGCTTTCAATGAACGGATAAAGCTAAAGAACTCAGGCTCTTTATTAAACGTGTCTGCATACAGTTTTGCAACTTTCGCATCGGCATCACCACGAGTAATTTGTGCTGTTTTATCCGCTTCAGCGATGATCGTTGCTACTTCAAGCTCTGATTGAGCACGAATAACTTCGGCTTTCTCACGACCTTGAGAACGTAATTTACGAGCAACCGCTTCACGCTCTGCACGCATACGACGATAAATCGATTCAGAGATCTCTTCAGGCAAGTTGATTTTCTTGATTCGTAAATCAATCACTTCAATACCTAAGTCACCTGTTCCATCTTGAGAGTCAAGAAGTACTGCTGCCATTACCTCTTCACGCTTCTCAGAAACTAACTCTTTTACTGTAGTGCTACCGATTTCAGCACGTAAACCATCAGAAACACGACGTTGTAATAACGCTTCCGCTGTCAGAATATTACCACCGCCAGTCGCTAAGTAGAATTGACCGAAATCTTTGATTCTCCACTTAACGTATGAGTCGATGATAACGTCTTTTTTCTCTGACGTTACAAAACGGTCTGATTGATCATCCATTGTTTGGATACGAGCGTCTAATGTATTTACTCGATCAAACATTGGCATTTTAAAATGTAAACCAGGTTCGTAGATACGAGTGATTTCATTATTGTCTTTAATCAAACGACCAAAACGAGTCACAATACCACGCTCACCTTCTTGGATCACAAACAGTGACATCAAGAAAATAGCGACTACAACAATCAGTGTTGGGATCATTAACTTACGCATGATTAGTATCTCCCTTCACGTGTTGAGTTACGGCCAGTAGTATTCGTATTAGTTGGTTGTTGCTTTTTTTCTACTTCGAAATTGTAATTTTTAGACTGTGACGTTGAGGTTCTAGGAGACGACGTCGCACTCTGCTGATTACCAGTAATCTTATCTAATGGAAGGTATAACAAGTTACCATTTGATTCAGAATCAATCAGAACCTTACTTGTATTACTGTATACGCGTTCCATCGTATCCAAGTACAAACGAGTACGAGTGACTTCTGGTGCTTTTTTGTATTCAGGGAATAACTTTTCAAACTGTGCAATCTGACCAATTGCTTCGTTAACAGTACGCTCTGTATAACCTTGAGCTTCTTTTTTCAGACGCTCAGCACGGCCCGTTGCTTTTGGAAGAATATCATTACTGTACGCTTCCGCTTCACGAATGAAACGCTCTTCATCTTCTCGAGCAGCAATCGCATCATCAAATGACGCTTTTACTTGTTCTGGTGGACGAGCTGATTGGAAGTTGACATCAACGACTAATAAACCCATGTCGTATTTATCAATGATACGATTCAGCATTTCTTGAGTACGCTGACGGATCTCTTGACGACCGCTAGTCAAGATAGCATCCATTGTTGCATCACCAATAACAGCACGCAATGCAGAGTCTGTTGCTTGACGTAAACTGTCATCCGCATTCGTTACTGTAAATAGGTATTTTCTTGCATCAGCAACACGATATTGAACACCCATCTCTACCGTTACTACGTTTTCATCTTTCGTTAGCATTAAGCCTTTAGAGTTTAATGAACGAATTGATTGAACGTTTACTGGTATAACTTCTTCAATAAAAGTTGGTTTCCAGTTTAAGCCGGGGTCAACCATGCGTTCGTATTGACCAAAGCGCAGTACTACACCTCGCTCGCTCTCACCAATGGTATAGAAACCAGAGAATATCCAAATACCAATAGCGACAACAGCAATTAAACCTAAGCCAATTGCACCGCCATTGCCAAATGAAGGTAGCCCATTGCCACCATTATTATTTCCGCCTTTATTGCCACCACCAAACTTACCACTCAATTTTTGGCTTAGCTTATTAAAGACTTCATCAAGATCCGGTGGACCTTGATCACGACCGCCACGATTTTTATTACCCCAAGGGTCTTTATTATCGCCACCGCCATTGTTGTTATTATTTCCAGGCTCATTCCACGCCATTAGAAAACTCCAAGGTAATTATGAAGACAAAGAATTCTGTGTGCTCTCATCGGCAATTAAAAAATTACTTAAGGGAGGCTCTTCACGTTTTTCTAACTTAGACCAATCAACTTGCTGCATACGTACATCGAGAAGCAAGCTGCCATCATCCTGATATTCTTCTTTTATAATGCTTTGCATTTGAAAGAATTTACTTCGAAGACGTCCAACCAAATCTGGCGGTAATAGCAATGTATACGCCACCATCTGCCCAGCTAATCGTTCAGTTAATGCTTGGAAAAGTAATTCAATGCCTTGGCCTTCCATTGCTGAAACCCAAACACATCGAGGTACTCCCTCCTCATCACGTTCAATTCTTGGTTGTTGATCTTCTAAGTTATCAATCTTATTCATCACAAGAAGAAAAGGTACCTCATTGGCATCTATCTCTTCTAGAACAATATCTACTGCCTCAATATTCTCACGAAAACGGTCATCACTGGCATCAACAACATGTAACAAGATATTTGCTTCTTGCGTTTCTTGTAATGTCGCTTTAAAAGCAGCAACAAGATCATGTGGCAGATGACGGATAAAACCTACCGTATCAGCAAGTATCGATGTTCCAACATCAGCAACTTCAATCTTACGCAATGTAGGATCAAGTGTTGCAAACAATTGGTCAGCCGCATAAACCCCCGCTTCAGTAATTCGATTAAATAACGTAGATTTCCCTGCGTTGGTATAACCGACTAATGAAATGGTAGGAATTTCAGCCCGATATCTTGCTCGACGACCTTGCTCACGCTGCTTAGCGACTTTAGCTAATCGGCGCAAAATTGCTTTGATACGATCTCGCAATAGTCGTCTATCGGTTTCTAATTGAGTTTCTCCAGGACCACGTAAACCTATTCCGCCCTTTTGACGTTCAAGGTGCGTCCACCCCCGGATTAACCGAGTAGATATATGACGTAATTGTGCTAACTCAACTTGCAACTTACCTTCATAGGTTCGTGCTCGCTGAGCGAAAATATCCAGTATTAGCCCCGTACGGTCTATTACTCGACATTGACATAATTGTTCTAAATTTCGTTCTTGAGCAGGAGAAAGCGCGTGATTAAAAATCACAATATCTGCATTCTTAGCTCGAACTGCATCGGCAATTTCTTGCGCTTTACCTTCACCGACATAGTATTTAGGGAGCGGAGACTGACGGGTCCCCGTCACAACATCTAATGTGTTTACTCCTGCAGAAGACACCAACATCTTACATTCGTCGAGATCTTCTACGTCTCCCTCATAGGTGAAACTGATGTGCACAAGAATAGCCTGTTCACCGGATTCATAACGGTCAAACAAGCGCTAACTCCTTAAAGATCGACTATTCAAAAGTGGAATAGTATTAATCCTCTGTTGTTTCTTGTGGACGCTCGCCTTGCGGGCGATCACTTGCAGTGTGATGGCTTACAGCACGAGCTGGAACAACAGTAGAGATCGCATGCTTATATACCATCTGATTTACTGTGTTCTTCAATAGGATAACAAATTGATCAAATGATTCGATTTGTCCCTGTAATTTAATCCCATTAACTAAGTAAATAGACACTGGAATCCTTTCACGACGCAGCGCATTCAAAAATGGGTCTTGCAAAGATTGCCCTTTAGCCATTTTTTTTTCCTTTTTGGTTTGTAATTGTAATTTTATTTAGCTATTAGCCTTTAGCTTATGACTAAACGCTCTGAAGTTAAACAACATTGATACATTATTGTGCTTATTTTTTCTCTAAACGATCAGAGATCGCCTGTAGGGCACCATCAATATCATCACTATCCAGCCAAGTGAGTTCTTTCCAGCTACGTAGCCAGGTAATTTGTCGCTTGGCCAATTGACGAGTCGCGCACACACCACGGAAAACCGCGTCATCTAATGTCCCCTCCCCATCAAAATAGTCCCACATTTGTCGGTAGCCTACGCATCGAATAGACGGTAAATCAGCATGAAGATCATCACGTTCATATAATGCTCGAGCTTCCGCTTCAAAGCCTGCTTCCATCATATTCTCAAAACGCAGTTCAATCCGACGGTGTATCTCTGCTCTTTCTTTCGGTGCAATCGCAAACTGATGCACTTCATAAGGCAAGGCGTCACCTTTAATCTGGGTTAATTCTGTTAAAGTTTTACCCGAAATTCGAAATACTTCCAACGCTCGGGAAAGTCGTTGTGGATCATTTGGATGAATTCTCTCTGCTGATACAGGATCAATCGTTTTTAATTGATCATGCATCGCTTCCCATCCAAATTGCACCGCTTCTTGCTCAATTTGAGCTCTAATGTCAGCATCCGCTGCTGGTAATGGTGAAAGACCTTCAAGTAATGCTTTGTAGTACAACATCGTACCACCAACCAATAAAGGTATCTTTCCTTGAGCAACAATGTCATCCATTTCTTTCAGGGCATCACGACGAAACTCAGCCACTGAATAGCTCTCTGTTGGATCAATAATATCAATAAGACGATGAGGAGCTTGTAAAAGTTCCTCTTCATTTGGTTTTGCCGTACCAATATCCATTCCCTTATAGATAAGGGCTGAGTCTACGCTAATCAACTCTACAGGAAAACGTTTTCGCAATTCAATCGCTAAGTTTGTTTTTCCTGATGCTGTTGGTCCCATCAAGAAGATGGCTTGTGGTAATGCTTTATTCATGACTAAATGCTTGTATCACTTGAGTAATATCGATGTTTTTTAACAGTTTCTGATTGAATTGGGATAACCCATCTCCCCATAACTGCTCTAATTCCATCACTAATTGTATCGCTTGAGCATTACTATAACTGACTTCTTCATGTTGAACTTGATGAGAAAGCCAAATAATAACCTGTTCAAGTGACGGATTTATGCTGTCTAGATACCTTAACAGATTCGGAATTAATTGTTGTAAATTCTGCTGCCGAATTGGCTGACAAACCGCCATCACAATCACACTAGTTCTATTTTTAACTTTAAGATCAATACCCAAAGGTTTCAAGAATAAAGCGTAATCTAATACTTTACGGCAAATCGTTTCTTCTACACCGATAGAAAGTGGTATTAATAAAGGTTGAGCTCGTAACGCTTCATTATGCACACTGTTTAACTGCCCATAACTTTTTACAAACTCAGCATAATGTAAATTTAAAAGTTGCAGTTGCTCTCCTTTTTGTAAGAGGGCAAACCCTTTTTCAACAACGGTTAAGACCTTACCTAACGAAACCACTTTATCGTCGACTATTGAGAGTATTGGCACATAACTTTCGACGGTCGGTATGTCGCTGAAATGGCGTAAGTGGCCCTCATTTACCTGATGATTGGTAGAGCGCTTATCTTCAACTGGCGTGTTTAGTAACGCACTGTAATTCGTCAGCTCTTTTTGAGATGGTCTCTCATTTTGGTAAGTAATACTGCGACCATTTAATGATGAGGACTTTGATTTTGAAGGGGAGTTCGATACCCAAGAATCAGATGGTGCTTTATTTGGGTAATTTGGTGTTGAATCTACGGCATTTTTTAGCTGCTCCGTTCTATCAATGCTCGCTTGTTGAGGCTGACGAACGTATTCCTTCATTGGAGGGAAATGAGCCTCTTTCTCATGGAAAGTACTGCTCTCTTCATTTTCATCTTCACTGTATGAGATTTCAGGTGAGCTAATACTTTGCTGTAATGCGCCATAAATGGCTTGATAGATAAAGTCATGCACCAAACGCGCCTGATGAAAACGTACCTCATGTTTAGCAGGATGGACATTCACATCAACATCGTGCGGATTAATCTCAATAAATAAGATATAAGCAGCATATTGGTTAGCAAGTAATGATGACTCATAACCTTGTCGTATAGCATGATTGATGAGTTTATCTTTCATCATTCGGCCATTCACATAGCAATATTGGATATCACCTTGCGCTCTAGACCCTTCAGGTGAAGAGATCCAACCATGAAACTTCAGATCTCCATGCTCCAGTTCAACTTCTAATGCGTGTTGTAAAAAATGAGAGCCACAAATGGCTGCTAGTCGTTTTTCGACTTGAGCTTTTGTTTGCGCCACTCGATATTGACGGACTTGCTTTCCGTTGTGACGTAGGTTGATCGTAATATCTAATCGACTTAGGGCAATTCGCTTTAAGAGCTCATCAATATGGGTAAATTCAGTTTTCTCAGTTCGGAGGAATTTTCGACGAGCAGGCGTATTAAAGAAAAGATCGACCACATCAATGGTGGTACCAATAGGGTGAGCGGCAGGTTTTAGTTTAACCTCCATATCTCGTCCCTCAGCATATGCTGACCACGCCTCTTCTTGGGCAACAGTACGAGAGGTTAAGGTTAAACGAGAAACAGAACTGATTGAGGCAAGCGCTTCACCACGAAAGCCAAGACTCACAATGGCTTCAAGATCATCAAGAGTAGTAATCTTTGATGTCGCATGGCGACTTAAGGCAAGAGTCAGTTCATCTTTCGCGATACCAAAACCATTATCACGAATTCGAATTAACTTACTGCCTCCTTTTTCAATGTCAATATCGATGCGAGTTGCCCCCGCATCGATACTGTTTTCAACAAGCTCTTTTACTACAGAAGCAGGGCGTTCAACAACCTCACCCGCCGCAATCTGGTTGGCTAATCGAGCTGGTAAGATTTGAATTGGCATAACCCTGTCCTTTCTAACTGGTTGGTATAATGAGCACCTGTCCTATCGCCAACTCATCAGAACGTAACTTATTGGCTTTTCTTAGGCTGGACACAGAGACTCCATATTTCGTTGCAATTTTACCTAAGAACTCACCACGTTTCACCGTATGTTTCTTTACAGGAGCAACAATGCTTACTTTCAATTTCTGTCCAACAAATAAGGTATCTGATTTCAGTCGATTTAACGAACGAATGCTGCTTGTAGATACCTTATACTTAGACGCAATTTTTCCTAAATATTCACCAGATCGTACTTTATGAGTAATGATCGTGCGTGCTTGTTTAGTGTTTGATGATGCTGCTTTTGACATCGTCGTTTTCGAAGCAACATACACAGGTTTATTTGTTGGAATAATAAGCACTTGGCCAACAGCTAAACTCGTACTCTTCAAGTTATTCACACTTTTTAACTTGGTTGCAGTAGTACCGTATTTCTTAGCAATAACAGAGAGTGATTCACCAGA
>JAAGZR010000516.1 GCA_024206155.1 Aliivibrio sp. | reverse complement strand
CACCTAACTAGAAATGATAAAGCGTGTGGTAAACAATCTTCTTATTTAAGAGTTTCATTTTAGGCCCGCGACCATTTGTGATCTCTTTTAATAAAAAGCGCGTAACGTATTCTATTTTTTTCGCTACAAGATCGGTGGCCATTTCAGCCATTAAACGAGAGATCATTAGTTTACCTCCAGTAATGGTAGTAAATCCGTCTAAACCATCTTTTTCAGCATGGTCGAGTAACACTTTCCTCGGCTGATGTTTCTTTCTGTAACATCATCTACAGCAACCAATGGACCGACACCTGCACAGGCCGTAAAACATGGGTGTTTGCCATGATTGGTGCGAGCTTAGCGCCTTCATGCATCAGAATATCGACTTCTTTAGCACCTACATGTAAATCATCAATGTTGCATAATCAATGTGTTCTGATGTTGTTCCGATAAGTGAATTCGTATTCCTGGTAGCAAAATATCAGCGTCAGAAGGTTTACGGCAACGGTTTATCACTAAGTTATTAATACGAAAATCTAAATCATCATCAGGAAAAGAGATAAACAGCCCTTGGGTATCTTCAACACAAAGTTTTCGATATTTTTTAATATTTTATTCTCATGAATGCATTCTTTAGCTGATTCGTTATCCGAAGCGGCATAGCGATCTCCAGAGTGAAGTAAGCTATGATTTCGGCCTGTGGTTCCAGAAACTAAATCGTCTTTTTCAATTAAAATGCAATCGATACCGCGCATAGCACAGTCACGCATGATCCCCGCGCCTGTCACACCACCTCCATGATGATCACTGACGTTTCTAATTGAGACGTTTTATCCATAATTCACTCTCTTTTTACCACTGATGATGTATGGTTCTATGATGATATTTATCTTCTGCACTTTCTTTGATTTAGCGCAAGTATGTTCGTTCGCGCATTCGTGTTATTTTCTTTTTGGTATATAAGTTACATGAATTTCATTAAACGAAGGTGATTCTAGGGATTCAACCCGATGGTAAAGAGAATAATTTGCGCGTTTTCGAATAGAAGGTGGTCGGATTTGCGAGTAACATCAAATTTTATAAAGAACAGATGATATAATTGGGATAATTAGTAATAAATCTAGGGTACTGAATGATGAAAATAACTATAGATAACCAAACATTCACTATCGATGAAGAGATAACACTTTTAGCAGCTGCAAAGGAATGCAATGTCGATATCCCGTCATTGTGTGGAAATAACATTAATGGCGAAAAAATACCATGTGATCTGTGTGTTGTAGAAGTTGATGGCCATGGAATTCAACGCGCTTGTGAAACTCAAGCTGTTGATGGTATGCAAGTGATCACTTCGTCTGAAGCGTTAGCAAAACGTCGTCAAAGTGCATTAAACAAAATACTTTCTGATCATTACGCAGATTGTGAAGCACCGTGCCAAACCGCGTGTCCTGCTGGTGTAGATATACAATCATATCTGTACCACATTTCGCAAAATGATCACCAAAAAGCCATTGAAGTCATCAAACGAACATTGCCAATGCCATTATCAATTGGCCGTGTCTGTCCTGCTTTTTGTGAAACAGAGTGTCGTCGTGGCTTGGTTGATGAGCCATTGGCTATTCGTCAGTTAAAGCGTCATGCAGCTGATGTGGATCTGCATGCTCAAGAATCTTACGTTCCACCTAAAAAAGCAGATAAAGGTAGATCCATTGCTGTAATTGGCAGTGGCCCTGGTGGATTAACCTGTGGTTACTACCTGACTAACGAAGGTTACAAGGTCACGGTATTTGATTCGATGCCAAAAGCGGGCGGTTGGCTACGCTATGGCATTCCTGAATATCGTTTACCAAAATCAATTTTAGATCAAGAAATTGAATTGATGTGCCGTAATGGTATGGAAATTCAAACCTCTGTGAAATTAGGTGAAGATTTCTCATTGTCTCAATTGAGTGATGAGTATGATGCCGTATGTTTGGCGGTCGGTGCGTCAAAAGCCGTTGAAATGCATTATCAAGGCAGTGAGCTTGCTGGCTGTTATTTAGGTGTTGATTACCTAAAAGACTACGTAACAGAATCTAAATTAACGACAGGCAAAAAAGTAGCGGTTATTGGTGGTGGCAACACGGCGATTGACTGTGCTCGTACTGCGGTGCGTGATGGTGCAGACACTACGCTTATTTATCGTCGTACTCGTGAAGAAATGCCCGCTGAAGATTACGAAGTAGTTGAGGCTGAGCATGAAGGTGTTAAGTTCCATTTCTTAACTAACCCTGTTGAGAATATTGCGGATTCTGAAGGTCGCGTTACCCAAGTCCGCTTGGAAAAAATGGCATTGGGTGAGCCGGATGCGTCTGGTCGCCGCAGCCCTAAAGCAACGGGTGAATTCTTTATTGAAGACTTTGATACCGTCATTTCAGCGGTATCACAAAAACCGGATTTAAGCTTTTTAGACAACGATACGATTGATTTGCCACTGACTCGTTGGAATACGGCTGATTCGAATAGCCTAACCATGCATAGCGGTGTGAAAAATATTTTTAGCATCGGTGATTTTCGTCGTGGCCCAGCAACAGCGATTGAAGCGGTTGCAGATGGACGTATTGCCGCAGAAGCGATTGATCGTTTCTTTAAAGGTGATATGGAAAAGATCCCGACTAAGCAGTTTAATTCTCAAAAAGAGAAAAAGACCGAGCAAGTTGATTCTAAATACTTTGAGCATATTCAAAAAGCGATGCGCGTGATCATGCCTGAACTTACGGCTGAGCAGCGTGAGCAAAGCTTCGATGAAGTTGAAACTGGCTTTGATAATCTAGATGCGATTCGTGAAGCTGAGCGTTGCTTAGAGTGCGCATGCCAAGCTAACACTAATTGTGGGCTGCGTGATTATGCAACGGAATACAAAGCCAATGAAACCGATTTAACCAACGAAAGTAAGCAGAAGTTTGCTATCGATACTAGCTCTGAATTCATTGTGTTTGATGCGAACCGTTGTGT
>JAAGZR010000064.1 GCA_024206155.1 Aliivibrio sp. | reverse complement strand
TAGCGCTTGAATTGTTACTAAGTTATATAGGTGACTGCAATACGCCGCATCAAATAAAAGGTTATATTCATACGTTATTAGATAATTTGGAGAGTGAAAGTGAAGATTAAAGTTCAAATTACACCAGGTAGTGCAGGCGAAGAATTAGAAGAAATGATATTTGATGATGCTGATGAGGCTATTCAATATATTAAGTCAGTAGATTACCAAGATACGGAGAACTTAAGTCATGAGTGATTTATTGTCGCGCCTGTGCGAACCTCTTAAGGCGCATGAGATTGATTTTAGAGTGCAATCTATTAACAAGGGAGGTTATGCCACTATACTTGCTTATAAAGATGCTAGGGTTGATATTAATCGACTTAACTCTGTTTGCGGTTTAGGGTGGAAAAGAGAGCACACAAACGGCAATCACAATTGTGTTGTTAGTGTTTTTTGTCATGATATTGGAGAGTGGGTGTCACGTGAAGATACTGGCACAGAATCATTTACAGAGGCCGCAAAAGGTTTGGCTAGCGATTCATTTAAGCGTGCTTGTTTTAACTTCGGTATTGGTATCGAGCTTTATGACTACCCTGTTATTCAAGTAAAGCTTAATCAGGATGAATTTACCGTTAACGGAAACAAAGCGAAGCAGACTTGGAGTTTAAAGCTTCGTGATTGGGTTTGGCGTGTTGATCATGTTGGTAGCGAAGTGACCTATATTGCGGCTAAAGATCAAAACGGTGATGTTAGATACTCTTGGGGTTCTGCTGCTAAAAAGGCAGTTGTTGAAAATCTAGATTCTGTAACGGCTGTTCAAAAGGCTTTATCTGCCGATGAAATTGGAGTAGCGGCGGAAGCCTGGTTTGAAATTCCAATCTGGGCAAGAAGAAATATGTATGTATCAGAAAAGCATGGCGGCCCATTTACGCCAACCGAACGAAAATTAATGCAAGACGAGTTTATTAATCACTATCATGGTGAAGAGTGGACAGGTTTATTTAGTGAGTAAAATAGGAATAAAAAAATGAGTAAAGTAGGAATAGAGCTATCAATTGACGTGACAAAAATTGACAAGTCAAAATTATACCAAGGCAAGAAAGGAACTTACCTTTCAGTAACAGCTTTTGTTGATTTAGATCAATTAGACCAATATGGCAACAGCGGAATGGTTACACAAAAAACAACCAAAGAAGAACAAGATCAAGGCATTAAAGGCGCTATTCTTGGAAACTCTAAGGTTTTTTGGAAGGAAGGAGGTAATGCACCGCAACAAGCCAACCAACAACAAAGCAACCAAGGTTACAGCAACCAAAACCCTGCACCAGGCTTTCAACAACCAGGAATGGCAGTAGGCGGTAATCAATCAAATAATCAATTTGACGATGGCGTGCCTTTTTAGCGAGTAAATAAAAAAAAAGCCCCAACCAAATACGGAAGGGGCTACGCCTGGAGAGCAAAACAAGGGCAGGAGAGAAAGCCCATAACCAAAGGATAAAACATGTTAAACGCTGACGCAATTAGAAAAATATATTCGAATAACATCTTAGTAATCGAAGAAGATATGAGACGATGCACAAGGTATACAAAATACACTGAAGCACAAAAGTTAGAAATCGTAAAAGAGGCTATCGCTAAATCAGTTAGAGAAGTAGCAGACAGCTACGGAATTAAACACGCTACATTGTATTCTTGGATTAACAAGAGCGGCATCAAGCATGAAAAGTCTAACAAGACTTACACAGATATTGAAAAGCGCGTGATAATTGAATACAGCTACAAGCACGGCTTGATTAAAGCAAAAGAAAAGTTTGGCGCAGCACATCAAACCATTTGCAATTGGCGCAATAGTTACAAAGTGG
>JAAGZR010000515.1 GCA_024206155.1 Aliivibrio sp. | reverse complement strand
CTAAGTGTAGGAAGTAATGACTAAATAAGGTAGGTTTATCTTTGATTATTAAACGGTAAATCAAACAGAGGGTGATAACTACTCCTTCTTTTTTAAATGACTTTTTCTGCTTCTTTTTTAGCATATATCAAAATAAAGACACGACATTTACCTTTAAGTCTATACACTGGACTAAATATTTATAAAAAATTAGCACATAGAGCCTTTCTCTTATGAAGCCAACACTTCCATTAATGTCATTACTTACTCTTCTTAGTGGTTGCCAGCTAGAAAGCACTCTAGAACCAGAGACTATTCAATGCAGCAACAATGAGTTCTTATTGTCATTACCAGAAGACATTCCTGATTATCGTCACGCCATGACTAAGTTTTCACAAATTGGAGGGGAAAACCCTCTTAATTCAATGAGTTTTATCAGCCAATGTATTCCTAAAACATCTTTTAAAGACCTTGCTGAAAACAGTGCTAAAGAGATCTTATCAACGAACTATAAAAGCGCAGGTCAAGTCGTTCATTTTAGAATTAAAAGCAATGTCGCGTACGTAGAACTCGCCGCTCATACCAATCATTGGGCGGGGTCTTCCGCTGCACTGGCTGCGGTGGATCCTATTATTAAACGCAACCTGTTTTTAAACAGTAACGTTGAAGACGTTATCGTTGGTGAAATTACCGACTAATTAGCTAGCACGCTCCTTTATTGATAAGACTATGCATAAAAGTCATAGAGTCTTTGAAAAATAGTCATTTGCCTCATATACAGCCTTTCTCTACTATGCGCGCTCTTATTTTTTAACCCTAAGAGCGCAGCATGTTTTCACAATCCATTTTCGCTCAATTGGTCAGAATGAGTGTGTTATTAGTTTTATCTCTTATTGCCGTTCATAACTCACCTGCTTTGTTGAATTTATTAGCTCAACAAGCAGTAAATAGTGGGTGCCATCAGCAAACAGACCAAGACCATAACCATCATCATTCTCATCATCACCATTAAGAGCACAGTATGAGTATTTTTCGTTTTCCACCACTAGTATGGCTTGGGATCGGGATTTTAATTATCAGTCTAGGGATCAGACAATCATTCGGCATTTTTATGATGCCAATTTCAGAGCACTTCCAAACAGGTCGTGAATTTTTCAGTTTTGCTATTGCACTACAGAACCTTTTATTTGGAATTTTCCAACCATTTATAGGCATGGCATCTGACAAATGGGGCTCTAAACGTATCATTATTATTGGTGCTATTGCTTATGCAGCAGGCCTTGCTTTAACCTCTATTGCTACTGAATCAAGTATGCTTTATGTCTCTTTAGGGGCTCTCGTTGGCCTTGGATTAAGTGCAACAAGCTATGTGATTATTCTAGGTGCGGTAGCAAAAGTGGTTCCTGCTGAACATGCAGCTAAAGCATTTGGCTTAACTACAGCAGCTGGTTCATTTGGCATGTTTGCTATGATCCCTGGCGCACAAACATTATTGCATGACTTTAACTGGCAAATCGCGATGCAAGTATTTGCGATGTTATGTGCATTGATGGTGGCTTTTGCGCTATTTATGAAAACCGCAAAACCATCATCACAAGGCACGACAGTAGAAGACACTCAAACCCTAACAGAGGCATTAAAAGAAGCCTTTTCACACAGAGGGTACTGGTTAATTCATGCTGGTTTCTTTGTGTGTGGTTTTCATGTGATGTTTATTGCAACACATTTACCAAGTTATTTAGCGGATAAAGACTTACCTGCCTCAAGCGCAGCAATGGCATTAGCTTATGTGGGTATTTTTAATATCTTTGGCTCTTACTTTTGGGGTGTAATGGGTGACAAATTCAACAAGCGTCACGTGATGTCTGCGTTGTATTTTGTCCGTACTATTGTGATTGGTGCGTTCGTCACTTTACCTGTAACAGAGCATACGGCAGCTATCTTCGGCGGTGCGATTGGTTTTTGTTGGTTAGGTACAGTACCATTGACTTCTGGTTTGGTTCGCCAAATCTTTGGTGCTCGTTACTTATCAACCTTGTATGGTTTAGTGTTCTTTACTCATCAAGTGGGCAGCTTTTTAGGCGCTTGGGCTGGCGGTCGTATTTATGATTATTACGGTTCATATGAGCCAATCTGGTGGTCTACGGTTGTGCTTGCTTTCTGTGCGGCATTAATTCATTTGCCTATTAATGACAAACCAGTCGTAAGACTAAGATTACAAACT
>JAAGZR010000514.1 GCA_024206155.1 Aliivibrio sp. | reverse complement strand
ACTCTTTTGCTTGTTGTTGGCACGTCCCAGAATCTTCTAGTCTTTGACATCGATGAATTCGATCCTTTGAATAGGGAGATGTTGCTTCTTTCTAGCAAAATTGGCTGAGTAAGGGCTCTTGTTCCTTATTCGCTATCACTTGACGCCTCTCGGTTATGCATCTCTAAGGAGGATTTAAAGACAATCGTTCTCATACCAGCTTCTGACTTGAAGGCCCTTTTGTGAGGAACAATCGAATCTCCAAAGACTTCTATATATCCTGCGGAATCGATAAAGCTGTCCACGAGTGACTCATAGCCGAAGTCATGCAGATGTTTTATTTTTGTAGCAACTTCTTCTCTGCAGATTGGTGATCTCCCTTGGAGGTGCTTAAAAAGCAGTGCAATAGATCGCCATGGTGAGACTTGATAAAAATAAACTTGTTTGTAGACTTCTGTTTTGGCTAAGGCCTTCACCTTCGTCCTTACAGTGATGCGACCATTCAATAGCTGCACATCCAGTTCTGGCATCCTTTGTGATTGTATAAGTCCTAAATTCCCGAATATTTGCTTATAAATAGCAGCGATGGCAATTTCATGTGCTTCAGGATTAGATGGATGAAATTCCTGAAATGTCACTCCAAATGGACAATTTTCGTGGGATCTAGGACCGATGCTGATTTTCATGTTTAGGAAATATTTTGTCTATACTTTGCGTTCGTCATTGCTGTCCCATTCTTGGTGCCGGAATCGCTTGCAAACGAAATTTGTATTTTCCTATTTGATGCTTCGTTTTATAAGTAGCCCCGAGGAGTGATTTGGCATGATTGATTTAGTTGAGAAAAAGAGTACTTACCCAGTGCACGTCGAACTGGAATTCAAAACTAGAACTTGTCCTTTGCTAGTCTGTAGATGTGCCTGGGTAAGCGATCTTACGATGTTGAATTGTTGTGCTTGATTTGCTTAGGAAAAATAAATACCTTGCTAGTTGATGCCTGTATTTCAATGCCTTTTGTATTTATGTATCTTGCGTGATGTTGTGAGTACTTTTTATACATTTTTCAAGAAATATTTTCTCGTTCTTGGAATGTTGGATTGCCGACTGTATTTTGCTGTTATTTTGCTTGAAAGTAATTCCTAGTCCTTGGATCTGTTGACGTCAATGAATGCTTCGAATCTGTTGTTTTAGCTTTCTCGGCCTTAAGCCGGTTTTGGTGGCACGT